>DATAPK010000342.1:0-12019 GCA_036265245.1 Tepidisphaeraceae bacterium
CTGGCTGACCAGACTCTTCGCGTTTTCGTGCTGAAATTCGATCGGATCTTCGACAGTGATAATGCGCTCGGAGCGGGTGCGATTGATCTTGCCGATGATGGCGGCGAGGGTGGTGGATTTACCTGAGCCGGTGGTGCCGGCGACGACGATGATGCCGCGATGGTAATCCGCAAGCTTCTCGACCATGGGAGGAAGGCCAAGGTCATCGAACATCGGAATCTTGGTGATGATGCGACGCATGACGACGGCATATTTCGTGCGGCTGTGAAAGACGCTGGTACGAAATCGAGCGGGCACTTCAGGATGGGCAAAGGCGACGTCAACCGAGCCTTTGTGCTCGAGCGTGTTCCATTTTTCGTCGTCTGAAACCAACTCTTTCACATATTCGGTCATCAACTCGTCGTCGGGCGGGGTGCAGTCGAGGAAGCGGGCGCGGCCATCGACGCGAATCATCGGGACGCTGCCGGCCTGCAAGTGCAGGTCGGAGCCGTTGATCTTGCAGAGTGTCTTAAGATAGTCCTTGAGCTTCAGCCTGCGCTCTTCGACGTGAATTTCCGGTTGCGGGGTGTCGCGGTCGATGTCGGCATTTTCAACAATTTCTGTTGCGCTGGGCTGGCTCATGTTCAACCTCATCCTGGGGGTGTAATAACCGGGTGAATTATAGGGCTGAGATGGATTATCACGCAGAGAAAAAAAGTTGGCAACGGAAATCAATTATAGACCGAGAAAATCGATGAAAGGATGTGTCGAACGCCGATTCAGGTGTTGTGGTGCTTAGAGCAAAGGTTGCTCTTTGCGCCGGCGACGCTCTGAGAATCCGCCTAACCGCGCGGCTCAACCTACATTCCGAGGCGTCCGATAAAAATATCTTATTTTTCGCGT
Organism: Tepidisphaeraceae bacterium; assembly: GCA_036265245.1. GTDB lineage: Bacteria > Planctomycetota > Phycisphaerae > Tepidisphaerales > Tepidisphaeraceae > DATAPK01. The sequence continues at coordinate 883 of DATAPK010000342.1, forward strand.
GATTTGGCGTTTTGAATAGGAAGCCCTCTCGGTAGGTTCGACACGCCTTATCCGGGAGTGGTGTTTGGGAATGGAGTATCGCCGCCGAAATCCATCGAAATGGCTCTATGAGTCGCTGGAAACCCGCGCCCTTCTCGCAGCGGCGACGAGTGGATTTACGGCGAATATTAATTTTCAGCCCGCCTCGGCGCCCATTCCGGCAGGATATGCGGTGGATTCGGGTCAGAAATTCGGGGTTCGCAGCAACGGGCTGTCGTATGGGTGGAACGTCGATAATTCGACTAATACGCGCGATCGCAATAGCAAGAATTCGGCGGATCAGCGGTATGACACGCTGATTCAGATGCAGGTTGGCGGGACGTACACCTGGAATATCGCGGTGCCGAACGGGATGTACAACGTGTATATCGCCTCGGGCGATCCGAGCTATACAGATAGCAACGACCAACTAAAGGTTGAGAACACCCTGGTGGTGAACGGGAAGCCATCGACATCGAAACATTGGATTGAAGCAACGGCTCAGGTGGCGGTGAGCGATGGGATGCTGACTGTTGCACCGGCGACGGGGGCGAGCAACGACAAGATCAACTTTATTCAGATCAACTCGGTGCAGACCGCACCGCCGCCGCCGGTTGAAACCGATCCGGGTTCGGGCGGTTCGACGGGCGATGGCGTTAATCCAGGCGATAGTTCACCGGGCACGGGTTCTGATCCCGGCACGGGCCCGGAAACGGTGCAGGTGAGTGCGCCGGATGCCTCGGCAGCGGAGACGAATCTCGATCCCGGTCTGTTTCGATTCACGCGCATGGGGCCGACGGATCAAGATCTGACGGTGAATTATCTGGTGACGGGAACGGCGTCGGCAGGAGGGGGTTTTGTGGGGCTGCCGAACACGGTGGTGATCCCGGCCGGGCAGAGCAGTGTCGATTTGCCGGTTACTCCAATTAATGACGGACAGCTTGAGCCGGCGCAGATAGTGCGAATCGAATTGAACGGCGGGAATTATGTGATCGGCGCTTCGCAATCGGCGACGGTCACGATCATGGACAATGAAACGAGTTCGACGGAGCAGCCGTATTCGGGCACCGCAGTCCAGTTGAGCGGGACGATTCAGGCAGAGGATTTTGACCAGGGGCCGAAGGGGACGGCGTATTCGATCACCACCGCTGCCACGAATAAAGATGTGTATCGCTTCAGCGATGTCGATATCGAACCTGCTACCGATACCGGCGGCGGGTTTGGGGTAACGAATCTTCAAAAAGATGAGTGGCTGCGATATCGCGTGAATGTGCCGGCCAATGGCACTTATCGAATCGAGACACGCGTTGCATCGACCAATGTCGGCTCAAAGTTTCACATTCAATTTAACGGCGTGACTGTCGCAAGCCTGACCATGCCGAACACCGGCAGCGTGAATACGTGGACGACGCTGGTCAGCAGCGTAAAGCTGACGGCGGGCGTGCAGTTGATGCGGTTTTATGTGGATTCCAACGCCAAGGGCGGCAGCGTGGGGTCGCTGAACTATATTCGCGTGTATCAGGATTTGAACGGATCGGGGCAGGGCGCGAGCTTCAGCAGCACAACCTCGCTGCCGAGCGCGCGGCAGGATGCGCAGAGCGCAACCGTGGGCGGGAAATATTATGTGTTTGGCGGGCTGGTGAGTGACGGCAGCAATCTCGACGGGTCGATGCGGGTGGATCAATATAACCCCTCCTCGAAAACCTGGACTCGGATGAGCGACATGCCCGAGGCGATCACGCACGCGGCGGTGGTGGTTTCCGGGACGCAGGTGTGGGTGATGGGCGGATATGTAGGCGATGATCCGGGGACGGCGACGACACATGTCTGGATTTATGATTCAACGAGCGATAGCTGGAGTGCGGGGCCTGATCTGCCGACGGCGCGGGGCGCGGGAGCGGGCGGATTGGTCGGCAGCGTGATTCATTTCTTCGGCGGACGAAATGGATCGCGCGACATGGATGAGAAGGATCACTGGGCGTACGACCTGAATAATCCGGATCAGGGATGGCAGACGATGGCGGCGCTGCCTTCGCGACGGAACGATCTGGCGGGCGCGGTGGTGGGCGGCAAGATTTACGCGATCGCCGGGCAACAACTCGAAAAGAATGCCGAGATTTTGCAAAGCGAAGTGGATGTATATGACCCGGCCAGCGATACCTGGTCGCGGGTGAGCGACACGCCGCTGCCGATCACGCAAATCGGCGAATCGACGGTGGTTTACGACAACAAGATTCTAACCATCGGCGGCGAGCTTGCCCCGAACGCGCCGAGCGGACAGGTGTTGATGTTCGATCCCTCAACCAAAGTGTGGAGCTTGCTGGGATATCTGCCGAGCGGTCGCGATGGGATGACGGCGGGTGTGTTTGGAAATCAACTGATCGCGGCGGGCGGATCGACGGGGTCTGCATCATCGAACGGCGCGTGGCTTGCGAAGTTGTGGCCGGGAGCGGGCGCGCTGTCGAGCTTTACGCCGGGCAATGTGTGGAACGACACCGCCGGCAACCCAATCCAGGCGCACGGCGGCGGCGTGATGTATCAGAACGGGGTTTATTACTGGTACGGCGAGAATAAATCGGGGACGACGACGATCATGAGCAATGGCCAGCCGCGCGTGGACGTGATTGGCATATCCGTTTACACCTCGACCGATCTTTACAACTGGACATACCACGGCCTGGCGCTGCCGGGCACTTCGAGCGGCGATTTGGCGCCGGCAAATGTGCTGGAGCGGCCGAAGGTGATTTATAATTCCTCCACCGGCAAATACGTGATGTGGATGCACGTGGATAATTCCAGCTACTCGAAGGCAAGTGTCGGCGTGGCGGTGGCGGATAATCCGCTGGGGCCGTTTGTTTATCAGGGCAGCTTCCGGCCGCTGGGGATGGACAGCCGGGATATGACGGTGTTCCAGGATGACGATGGGTCGGCGTATCTGATCTTCTCGACGAATTCGAATCATGCGATTCGCATTGCGAAAATGACCTCAGATTATCTGGGACTCACCGGCGAATCGGTGCAGCCCTTTACCACCAGCACGCAGCGCGAAGCGCCGCAGATGGTCAAGGAGAACGGAAAATATTTCCTGATCACCTCGCAGGCGACATGGTTCAATCCCAACGCGGCGTTGTATGCGTACTCATCCAACGTGATGGGACAGTACACGGTGGCGGGAAATCCAGCACACGGAACGCTGGCATCAACGACATACAACTCGCAGGGCACATTTATTCTGCAGGTGGCGGGAACGGACGATTACATTTTCATGGGGGATCGATGGAACACCACCAATCTCGGGGCGAGCCGGTATGTCTGGCTGCCGATGCAAATCAATGGCACGAGTTTGACAATCGATAATCCGGCGACGTGGGATCTAAGTATTTTTGGCTGATAAAACGGGGCGGCATGCAGATTTTGCCGGTGATAACGATTTTTCCAGCGGAAATAAGTCCGGTAAGCCGGCGTCTTTTTGTGGGGATGTTCACGTAAAAATATTCCGTTGCCTTGATGGCGAACGGTGGCATAGTCTGGATAAGCCATGAGCCGTAAAAAACAACCTTCTCGTCGTGCTAAATTGCGCCTAATGGAATGCCTCGAACACCGCGTGCTGTTTCATGACGGCGTGGCGTTGCACGTGGCGTTTGCGCTTCCGTCTGCGCAGATTGGCGAGCCTTACGACACCGACGCCGGCGCTGTTTACAGCGCGCAGGATGACGGCGTTTTATACGGCTGGGAAAAAGACAATTCGGCGAATGTTCACGAGCGGCACGTGTCTGCACCGGATCAACTGCACAAAGGTTACGCGATTCTTCCGGCGGCGGATCAGAATGTGTGGCAGATTCAAGTTCCGGATGATGATTACACGGTTCATGTCGTCGCCGGCGATGCGGGCAGCACGAGCGGGCATTATCGTATCAATGTTGAAGGCGTGCTGACGGTTGATGGATCGGCGACGAAATCCGATCCGTGGGTCGAGGGGACGCAAATCGTCAGCGTGAGCGACGGCAAGCTCACCGTCTCCAGCGCCAAAGGCGCGGGGACGAATAAGATTGATTACATCGATATCGTGCCTTTCGACAATCCGGTAACCATCTCTGTCGCGGCCGATCCCGCAACGCAAACCCGCGGCGCGCATGGCGGTGGATTTATTTTCTCGCGCGATGGCTCGGTCAGCGAAGCGACAACTTATCAATACTTCATCGGCGGCAGCGCAGTGAATGGACAGGATGATGACGCGCTGAGCGGTACGATCACCTTCCCGGTTGGGGCAGCCAGTGTGAATGTGCCGATCACTCCGGATTACAAAAACTTGGAAGGCACTAAAACAGTGATGGTGACCCTCGTGCCGGAGGATGATTTCCTGATCGGCAATCTGAGCGCGACAACAACCATCGTCGGCAATAATCGCGGCGGTTCATCGGCATCGCCACTGGCGGCAAGTTCAACATCATTCAGCAAGACAAGCATTAATTTTCAGCCCAGCAACGCGGCGGTGCCGGACTTTTTCAAAGCAGACACCGGCGCGGTATTCGGCATGCGCGCCAACGGCCTGCAATATGGCTGGAACGTCGACAATTCCGGGAACACACGCGACCGCAATAGCAAGGCGTCGCCAGATCAAAGCTACGACACGCTTACACAGATGCAGGCGGGCGGAACGTTTAGTTGGCAAATGAGTGTGCCGAACGGGACTTACACTGTGCGCGTTGTCGCCGGCGATGCGAGCTATACCGACAGCATTTACAAAATTAATGTGGAAGGCGTCCTCACCGTCAGCGGCACGCCAACCAGCGCCAACCACTGGGTTGAAGGGACGAAGACCGTCACGGTAAGCGACGGCAAGCTGACGATCAGCAACGCAACGGGCTCGAAAAATAACAAGATTGATTTTATTGTGATCACACCCGGCGGCAGCAGCAGCGCGCTGCCGGTTGTTTCGGCGGCGGCCAGCGGCCAGCCATCTGAAAGCGGCGCGACGGTAACCTTCACGTTTACCCGCACGGGTTCAACTGCTTCTTCCCTGGCGGTGACTTATACGCTGGGTGGAACGGCGACGAACGGAACCGATTACGTCGCGCTCTCTGGCGCGGTGACGATCCCAGCGGGATCTGCTTCGGCCAGCATCACGCTTAAACCCATCGACGATTCAATCGCAGAAGGAAGCGAATCAGTCGTGCTAACGGTTTCGCCGTCGTCCAGTTACACAACCAACACCACGGCCACGGTCAGCCGGTCGATTGCGGATAATGACATCACCGTCACTCCTTCCGGCACGTTGAAATGGACGACCGCGGCAGCGGCGCCAATCGTTCGCGCAGAGGCGATGGGCGCGGAAGTGAACGGCAAGGTGTATGAGTTCGGCGGATATATCAACAGCACATACCACCCCGTCGCGACGGTCAGCGTGTATGACATTGCTTCCAATAAATGGTCGCAATTGAAGGATATGCCTTTCGGCGCGATCACCCATTCGGGCACGGCGGTGGATGGAAACTTCATCTACTTCGCCGGCGGATATCCCGGCCACGGCACAGCGCCGCAGACGTTCTTCACCACCAACGTGTGGCGATACAACACAACCAACGACACCTGGGCAGCGATGCCCGCCCTTCCCGCCGGCCGAGGTGCGGGCACGATGGTGAACCTGAATCACACGCTTTATTTCTTCGGCGGCGCGGATACCAATCGAGCCGATCGTTCGGAAATGTGGTCGCTGGATTTAAGCAATCCCAGCGCGGGTTGGGTGCAACGCGCCAGCATGCCTGGCGCGCGCAATCACGTGGGCGGCGTGGCGCTGGACGGATTTATTTACGTCATCGGCGGACAAACCGGGCAAGACAATGCATCCGTCTTCAAGAGCGATGTCTGGCGATACGATCCGGACACGAACAAGTGGGTAACCGAAGCGAGCCTGCCCAATCAGCCCCGCTCGCATATCGCGGCGGCGACGTTCGTCTACAACGGCCAGATCATCGCTGAGGGCGGCGAAGGGCCGGGGCGAGTGGCACTACGGAATGTTGAAGAATACGATCCAACCAAGAATAAATGGGTTTCGCTTACGCCCCTGCCCGCGGGCCGAAGCAGCGGCATCGGCGTGAATCTGGGCGATGGCCGAATCATGTACAGCAGCGGCTACAGCGGCCAATTCAACAATCAGACCTGGATTGGCAGCTTCGGCTGATCCTGCGTTGTGACGCGCAAAATTGTCGCTGCAAAATTTTTTATCGGCCCACAACTCTCTGAATAAGCTCTTCTATCGCAGACACCCTCTTCTGGCATTGCCATTGCTTTGTGAACAGCGATGTCTACGGCAACGCCAACCTCAGTTGGCGCCACGCCGGCGAGGATGGAATCTCTGGAGCGACGATGCTTGCTCTCTGCACACGGCGTAGGCGCTGATTTTTACAGTGGAACTTCGTTCGACGGAGATTTCACGCCTACTTCCACCTCGCGCGTTCAACTCAACAGCAAACAGCAGGTTCCCGTTGCGGGATCGTTTTCGGTGAAGTGGCTCGGATTTATCGAGCCGTCGCACTCGCATATTTATCACCTTTACACGACGACGAATGACGGCGTGAGGTTGGCCGTCAACGGGCAAACGTTGATCGATGATCTGTCGAATAAATCAGGGACGCGAAGCGCGACGATTCGCCTGCAGCGCGGCGTTCGCTATTCGTTTTCGATGGAATACGTCAGCCGCGACGGTGATCCGGGGGCGAAGCTGGGTTGGACCAGCCCGAGCGATCCGACGCAGGTGATTCCGAACAGCGCACTGTTCCGCGGCAAATCGCCGGGCGCGCATGCTTATTCGCATATCGCACCGGGAGAAATTTGGGATGACACATCAGGCACGCCGATCCAGGCGCACGGCGGCGGAATTCTGTATCAGGACGGCGTTTACTACTGGTACGGCGAAGACAAGAACACAAAGACTTACAAAACATCCGGCGGCATTCCGCGGGCGGATGTGATTGGTGTTTCAGTGTATGCCTCGACCGATCTTTTCAACTGGACGGATGTGGGCCTGGCGCTGAAGGGATCGAGCTCCGGCGATCTGGCGCCGGGCAATGTGGTCGAGCGGCCGAAGGTGATTTACAACGCGGCGACAAAGAAATATGTGATGTGGATGCACATCGACAACGCCGGCTACAGCAAGGCACGCGTCGGCGTGGCAGTTTCGGATTCGCCGCTGGGGCCGTTTGTCTATCAGCGGAGCTTCCGCCCGCTCGGGCTCGACAGCCGCGATATGACCGTCTTTCAGGACACCGACGGATCGGCTTACCTTGTCTTCGCGACGAATCACAACAAACAAATCCGCATCGCGAAGATGACTTCGGATTATTTGGGATTAACGGGGCAGTCTTCTCAACCATTCACAACATCCATTCAGCGCGAAGCCCCGCAACTGTTCAAAGCGAACGGGCAATATTTTCTGATTACATCGGGCGCCACCTGGTTCGATCCGAACACGGCGATGTATGCCGTCTCAAGCAGCGCGATGGGGCAATACACGATCATGGGCAACCCGGCGAATTCATCGACAACTTACGATTCGCAAGGCGCATTCGTATTTCAGATTGCGGGAACGGATGATTTTGTCTTCATGGCGGATCGATGGAACGCGAATAATCTTGGGGCGAGCCGGTATGTGTGGCTGCCGATTCGGATCAGCGGCAAGCATCTTTCGATTGATTCGCCGCATGATTGGGATTTGAGCACGTTTGGTTAATTCATTTCGCGCAAATTTTGATCGGTTAAATCAGTTTCGGTATCAGCGGCGAGCATGCTCGCCGACTACACAAAGACGTTGCTTAGATCGGCTTCGTAAGTCGTGGCGGTTTCTTTTTGCGGGCCGTCGAAGCCCGTGGATTGGATGAGGAGATTGCCGATGACGCCGGCAACGCCGGCGCGGCGGGGGTCGGGGAGATTGGTAAGCGAAGCCCACTTATTCATTACAGTGTCGTAGGCGAAGACGTAAGGCTTGGGCACGTTGTGCGGATTTTCGCCGCCGACGGTAATGATGTAGCGATTGTAAAGAACCGTGGAAGCATTGTAGTGGCTGAGATTGACGGGAAGCGATGCCACTTTGGTCCATTTGTTCGTCACCGGATCGTATCGATCGACTTCGTTGACCATCGCGCTTTGATCCTGGATCTGGTGCTGGCCGCCGATGGCGTAGATCATGCCGTTGACCACGATGCCGCCGAGATGGTTGCGAGAGTTGGGAAGATTGGCAACGGGCTTCCAGCCGGCGGATTGGTTGGATAAATCCAGGACGTAGGATTCGCTCACGTCTTTATTTTGCGTCGTGCTGAACCCGCCGAAAATATAAAGCTTGCCGTTGACAATGCCCGCCCCACCAGCGCCGCGGGCGCTGGGCAGCGCCTGGGCTTTGGTCCAAGTTTGGGTAGCAGCGTTGTATTTGTAGACGATATTCGTCGCCGGCGAGTCGATGACCTTTCCTTTGGAGTCGTGCTTGATGTCGCCGATGAATCCGCCGACGAACCAGAAGGTGTGGCCATCCGGATCAGGCGCGACGGCGGCGTGCGTCACCTTGTAGGGCATGTCCTTGATGCGCGTCCACTTGTTGGCTTTCGGATCGTAAACATCCACCTGGGTGGTAGCGGTGAAATCGTCTCGATAGCCGCCCAGCGCGTAGAGCTTGCCGTTATAGACGAAGCTCTCGGCCTCCTCGCGATCCACCGGGTTGCTGGCGACCTGCTTCCAATTCAGCGGCTTGGGATGGAAGCCGTTGTCGGATGTTCCGCTGCCGGTTTTGGTGAATTTGATGAAATCGATGTTGCCGATGTCCGGGCTGCCGTTGTTGCCGGAATCAAAACTCAATCGCAAGGTGTGGGTTCCACCGGCGAGGCTGACGCCGGTCTTGGTGACGTTGACCCAATTCGTGGCGCTGCCGGTCTTCGGTAAATTCAGTTTGCCGGTTTTGTCGGAGCCATCGACATTGAGGTGAAACTGGCCGCTATGCGCTAGCGAGGAGACGGCGAAAGTAATTTGATACGTGCCGGGGTTGGTGACGTTCACGGTGTATTGAAGCCACTCACCCGCCTGGGCGAATTCGACGTGGAAGCCGTTGCTGCCGCCGGTGGTGATGTCGACGCCTTCGGTGGTGCGATAGGCATTGCCGAGGTTGGTTACGCCATTGTCGTGATAGGCGACGCCTTCCCCGCCCTTGTCGAAATTCTCGGCTTCGATCGTGCCAGGGACGGCAATAGGCGTGCCCTTAAACGGGGATTCTGAGGCACAGAGAATCCTCGATTCCAAAGGCTCGAAAAAAGCAGCCGGACGCTTGGACGGCACGCAACACTCCAGATATTGAGATTCGCCGATAGGAAATTCCCACACGAATCGGGTCGGATACTACAAAAATCCTGTGATCCTGGCGATGCAGAAAATGCGCGATATAAAAATATTCTGTAGCTGCGACGCCTGCGTCGCCTTCTTTTCAGGCGACAAAATCTCTAGGTGAAGACATTGCTTAAATCGGCTGCATAGGTGGTTGCGGTTTCGCCGACGGCGTGATCGTAGCCGGTTGATTGGATGAGCAGATTGCCGATCACGCCCGCCACGCCTGCGCGGCGCGGGCCAGGCAGGTCGGTTAATCTTGCCCACAGATTCGATGTGGTGTCATACGCAAACACAAACGGCTTGGCGACGTTGTGCGGATTCTCGCCGCCGACGGTGATGATGTAGCGATTGTAAACCACCGTCGCCGCGTTGAAGTGGCTGAGGGCGACAGGCAGCGACGCGACGCGCATCCAAGTGTTGGTGGCAGGATTATATTGATCCACTTCGTTCTGCATGATGGATTGATCTTCGAGATGATGTTGGCCGCCGATGGCGTAGATGACGCCGTTGACGGCGACGCCCCCAAGATGATTGCGGGCGTTGGGCATGTCGGCGATTCGCTTCCAGCCGGCGGCGGGGTTTTTCAGATTCAGCACGTATCCCTGCGGCAGATCTTTCGTACGCTGCTTGTTCGATCCGCCAAAGAAATAAAGCTTGTGGTTCACGATCCCCGCGCCGCCAGCACCGCGCGGCGTGGGCAAGGTCGGGCCCATCGACCAGGTATTCGCCGCCGCGTCGTATTTCATCACGACCGCCGTGCCCAGCGGGGCGCGCTCCGGATTTTGCTTGAAGCTGCCGAGAAATCCGCCGATGAACCAAAAATCATGGCCGTCAGGATCGGCGGCAACGGCGGCGTGCGTGATCGCATACGGCATGTCGCCGACGCGCGACCATTTGCCGGTGTTGGGATCGGCCGCGTCAATCTCCGTCGTCGCCTGGAAACCGTCGAGATATCCGCCCACTTCGTAGAGCTTGCCGTTGTAGACCAAACTCTGCGCCTCTTCGCGCTGAAGAGGATTGCTGGCCTCCTGATGCCAGACCAACTTTTTCGGCTGAAAGACCGTCGCACTCGGAGCCGCTGCGCTCTTTACGAGGCGAAAATAATCAATATTCCCGATATCGCCACTACTAAAACTGGAGTCGATGCGAACCATCATCACGTGCGTGCCCGCGGTGAGTTTGATTCCATTTTTTTGAATGTTCTTCCATTTGAATCGGCCATGCGTATCGGGCAGCGTCATCGGCCCGGTCTTGTTGGAATCATCGATCAAGACATGAAAAATCCCGCCCGGACTGGCCGAAGCAACTTTGGCGATCAGCTCATACGTGCCCGCCTTGGCAACGTAAATTGTGTATTTGAGAAATTCACCAGGGCGGATGTAGCCGACATCGAACCCGTTGCTGCCGCCATGCTGCACATCGACGGCTTCGGTGGTGCGATATGCTTTTCCGAGATTGGCTCCCGTCGTGTCGTGATAGGCAACACCCTCGCCGCCCAGATCGTAATTCTCCGCTTCGATGATGCCGGCAACATTGATCGGCGTGCCGCCAAATGGGGTTGAGACGGAGAGCAGAGTGCGCGATTCCAGCGCATGAAATTCGACGACGGATCGCACTTGTTCCTTCTTCGGCGACATCATTCAAATCGCTTGAACGTGGATTTATCGGACTGCACCAGATCACAAATCCGCCGGCGGCAACGTGCCGAGCAGACCCACGACGATCAGGATCAACATTCCAATCGCCAATTCAA
>DATAPK010000343.1:0-4908 GCA_036265245.1 Tepidisphaeraceae bacterium
GCTTTCCGCAGAATCTGATGCGTTTAAGCAAAAATCCGCCCGAATATTTCTGCTGCGGGGATAACTCCCCCATCAGCGGCGACGGGCGATATTGGGATACGCCGATCGACCTGCCACATGAGAATCTGACGGTCGATTCAGGCCGCGTGCCGGGCCGTTTCCTCCTCGGCAAAGCCTTCTTCGTCTACTGGCCCGCCGGCTTCCGCCCCATCGACTCCGCCCCCGCCATCGTCCCCAATTTCGGCGACATGCGATTCATCCACTGATGAAATAAACCCGGCACTTTTTCGCGGCGAACGCGCCGTCTATACTGTCGGATGTGATTCACGGGAAGAAATTGCTGGTCGTCATGCCGGCGTACAATGCGGAGAAGACGGTTGCACAGACAGTGGCGGAGATTCCGCCGGGGTTTGTGGATGAAGTGATTTTGGTGGACGACGCCAGCCGCGACGACACTGCCGGCGCCGCGGAAAGACTCGGCCTACACACCATCCGCCATCCAAACAATCGCGGATACGGGGGCAATCAGAAAACCTGCTACACCGAAGCCCTGCGCAGCAACGCGGATGTGGTCGTGATGCTGCATCCGGATTACCAGTATTCGCCCAAGCTCGTAGTGGCGATGGCGTCGATGGTGGCGGTGGGACAGTATGATCTGGTGCTGGCCAGCCGGATTTTGTGCGGCTCCGCGGTGCGCGGCGGAATGCCGCTTTACAAATACATTTCCAATCGATTGCTGACCGCATTTCAGAATTTCGTGATGGGGGCAAAGCTTTCCGAATATCACACGGGGTATCGCGCCTTTTCTCGCGAGGTGCTGGAGAAGCTCCCGCTGGAAGAAGATTCAGACGATTTCGTTTTTGATAATGAGATGGTGGCGCAGGCGCATTTCTTAGGATATCGCATTGGCGAGATTTCGTGCCCGGCCAGATATGAGGCCGCGTCTTCGTCGATCTCATTTGGGCGAAGCGTGCGATATGGGTTTGGCGTGATCTCGACGACAATCAAATTTCGGCTGGCCAAGTGGGGCCTGATTCATCCGAAGATTTTCGACCCCCGGGGAAAAAAGCTGAACTATATGTGAAAATCGGATGAGGATTGCTCGGGCTGCGGCGAAGGCGCTGGCGTTAGGGCGGGTTGCGACGTGGCCGCGTGCTTCTTGAAGATATAAATGCCCTGGCCTTTTTGGGCATCGAAGGGAATTGGCTGGAAGCTTCGCCAGAAAAGCTCGGGCCGGTACATATCCTTCCAAAAAACATTCAGAACCGCCTCCAGTTGATAGCTCACTCCCGCCGGCGGACGGAAACTCTGCATCAAATTACCCACGCTTGGTCCAAAGGCGATAATGTAATCCGGCATGATCCGATTAAAAAAATGAATCTCCGGCAGATGCTCAAATTGCCCCACCGGCGGATAGTGCAATTGCCAAGCATAAATCGCCTTGGGTGCATGATACATCAGCGGATAAATCTGATAACCCGCCAGTTCCAGATTGTAATTCGGCACAACCCAGATGCTCTGATTCTCTTCGACGTGATCGTTAATCCACTGAGAAGTCGGTGTATAAGGCTCTGGCAAAGGATGGTGTAATTCACCCACATACGCATACAACGTCGAATGCACGTGATAATCCAACTGCACGAGCTGATTCAACGCGTTCGTCAGGAAGATCGGCGCCGCCAATCCCACCGCCAGCCATTTCCATCGCCCGCAAGCCAGATACAGCACAAGGGTGCCGATCCCAAAATACAACGGAATGACCGGCACGATATAACGAATGTCTCCGGTCAGTTCGCTGATCGGCACATCCTTCGGCAGCACAATCGGAATGAGAATCGACGACGCGACAAGAAATGGCACCGCCGCCAGCGGAGCCCGCAGCAGCCAGGAATTGCGCTTGAAGAAATATAGAATCGGCGCGGCAAGCAGGAGCAGCACCGGCCCAAATTCGTTTCGATTGCTGTCGCGCACCATCAACCAGACGATCTCGATCCATTGAAAATGACTTTTGGCCCCCTCATCGACCAGCCCCCCAAGCCGGCCGTTCAGTGGATTCCAGATCCAACCGATGATCGCGCCGAACAACAGTTGCGGCCCAAGCAACCACGCCCATTGCCGCCAGTTCATTCGCCAGCGATGCCGTCCCCAGATCAAATAATCGATCGCCAGACAAGCATACATCGCCACATAGTGAATGTAATTCGTCGGAAGCAGCAACATCGAGCAGACGAGCAAAGGCACAAGCGATTTTTTGGTTCCGTCAAAATGAACGTAGAGGTAAGCAATCGCAACCGTGAAAAACATTGACGGCCCGTAATACCGGCACTGTCGCGAATAGAGCATGAACGAGACATTGCCGATGATCGCCATCCCCAGGATCAACATTGCACGGTAATCCCCCACATCTCGCCACACCCACCGAAGAAGAACCGCAATGGTTGCCAGCCCGCATAATGCAAACGGCAGACGCGCTGCAAATGCGGAATCCCCAAGCATTCCAATCGACACCGCCGCCAAATACGCCGGCAGAGGGGGCGTGGCGCGGTCGTGCAGATGCGTCAGCATCAACCCATCTCGAAATGCAACAAGGTTGTGTCCAACGATCGCACTGGTGTCCCCCGTCGCCAACACCGCGCGTGCTGCCAAGGCCGTATAGGCTTCATCATCCCAGAGCGCGTAATGCCCCAGCCTCACAAAAAGCAGCAAAGTAACGATCAGCAGGATCGTCGCTGCGATGATCGCCCGGGTTGTCAACAGCCTGGAAAAGCTCAATTTCAATGCCTACCAAAATAACCTTCAATCCCCGCCAAAGTCTAACAGCACGTTCTGCCGATAAGTTTATCGGACCATGCGCGCCCTCTTCTTCATTTTTGTCCTGTTTTTGCCCGTCTTCGCCCTTGCGCAGCCGGCAAACGTCAATCGCACCCTCTGTAACTTCGATTTCGAAGAGCGGCGGCTGGGGAATGAAGAAGATCTCCCCATGAACTGGGTGAAGACCGAAGGGGATCATTTCCCCCATTATGTGAACGCGAAACTGTCCAGCGATCGAGCCCACGGCGGAAAGTACAGCTTTCGGTTCGACCTCAACGGGGGCAGCCTGTGCTATCGGTATCCGGCGGGGCTGATTCACGTGCAGGCTGGGGCGCATTACCGCGTCGAGTCGTATGTGCAGACGACACCGCTGGCAAATGCGCGGGCGGTCATGTCGGCCTACTTCACCGACATCGACGGCCATCCCCTCAAAGACACATTGGTGCGATCAGAGCCTTATTCCGCGCCGGCCGGCGCAGCGGAATGGAAGCACCTTTCGATCGAGCTATCCGCCAGCAATCCAGCGGCAGAATCGTTGGTCGTCGAGCTTGCCCTGCTTCAGCCGGCTGATCTGGCCGAGCAATCCGCCGACGATCGCCCACTTTATACCCAAGACATTCGCGGCAGCGCCTGGTTCGACGATGTGGCCATCTCCCAGGTGCCCAAAGTCACGCTCACCAGCGCTCGCCCGGGCAATATTTTTCTGCATTCCGATCCGCTTCGGCTGGCGGTGATCGTTAACGATCGATTCACCGACGATCTGCAAGCTCAATTGGTCATCCACGACGCCGACGGCAAGACCGTCTTCCAGCGCAGCGGCGCAGCCGACGGCATGACGTCGGCCGAAATCCTCTCGCCCGGCGTGAAGCGAATGAATCTCGATCTGCCCATGCTGCCGCCCGGCTGGTACGAGGTGGCATTGGTGATGACCAGCCAGGGCCAATTCGTCGGACAGCAGACGATCGATTTGATTCGGCTCGGCGATGATGCCGATCGCATCGTGCCCGATCCTAGGTTCGGCATCGACGCAACGCATCTTCCATTCGCCGGCTGGAACGAGCTTCCGCATATTCTGCCCATGCTCGGGGCGGGAAGAGTGAAGCTGGCCGTGTGGAGCGAGGCCGGAGACATCCAGCAGGTGGATTCCGCGGGGTTTGACAATCTGCTTGAGAAATTTCAGGAGCTCGACATCACGCCCACCGGGTGCCTCGTGGGGCTGCCGCCGGACATCGCCAAGCACGTCAACGGAAAATCGTTCGTTCAATTGCTCAAGGCCGATCGCGCGGCGTGGCAGCCGCGCCTGGCCTACATGGTGGCGCGCCATGCGAACCACCTCGACCGCTGGCAACTTGGCTCCGACGGCAGCGATGCCTTCGTCACCCAGCCCGACATGCGGCGCGTCTATCAAATGTTTTACAAAGAGTTCGGCGATCTGGTCCAGCATCCGGATTTAGCGATGCCCTGGCCCGCCTGGTATGACCTTGGCGGAGATTTGCCCGCCACCGTCGCCCTCTCCGTCCCGCCCGAAGTGCTGCCGCGGCAGTTGCCGCTTTACATGCAGGATATCCGCGGGCATGAAGGCCACAATCTTTCGATTCATCTCGAACCCCTCTCCAAAGAGCGATATGGCCGCGAAGTGGAGTTGGAGGATTTTGCCAAGCGATTCGTTTACACCGTCGCCGCCGGTGCGCAGCGCATCGACATGGAATTGCCCTTTACGGTGCGCACCGAAGACGATCACACCGACAAACAGCCGACCGAATTGTTCATGGTCACGCGCACGCTGATGAGCACGCTCGGCGGCGCGACCTATAAAGGGCAGGTTCCCATCGCAGACGGGATTGAAGCGTTTTTATTCGATCGCGGCGGACACGGGATTTTGATGATCTGGGATCGCGGCAGCGGCGCCGGCGTCAAGTCGCTGGCACTGAATCTGGGCAATTCGCCGGCGCGAATCGACCTGTGGGGCAATGTAACCCCCCTGCTGCGAACCACCGACGATGCTTCCCCCATCCTGGCCGCCCCCACTGCCGGCGATGCCAATCATTCCGGCGCGGGCGTGCCGATCCAGGTGACGTCGATGCCGTTTTTCCTCGT
>DATAPK010000344.1:0-5844 GCA_036265245.1 Tepidisphaeraceae bacterium
CGGCAAACTGGTTAGCTACGAATTGCCCAAGACAGTTGACCTGAAAGTGACCGACACTCAACCTGCCATCAAAGGCGCAACCGCGACCAACCAACTGAAAGATGCCGAACTCGAAACCGGCCTGAAGACTCGCGTCCCCGGCTTCATCGAAATCGGCGAAACCATCCGCATCAGCACAGAAAGTGGCGGCTACATGAGCCGCGCCTGATAAATCATCGCATTTCATCCAACTTTATCGGGCTACGATAATAAGTTCCCGATCGCTCAATTCTTAAGTCTGCTCTACCGCTCACCGAATTGGAAATAGAGAGTTAGTTTCATCATGTCTGGAAATTGATGAAACTCCCATCCAACTAGGCGGAGCGGAGCTTATGAAAATCGAACAAGCGGTCTGGAAGGCGTCGGAAGCTTGGAATCCGGGGCTTCTCAGCGACCTCGGCGCGGCGGCTCAATTAGTCCTTCTGTTCGGCTCGACCGCCGCAATCGGCGACGACGCTTTAATGAACCGCGTCCGCTCACTTTACCCCAACGCATATCTTTTCGGCTGCTCCACCGCCGGCGAAATCCTCGCCACCCAAGTCTTCGACGACACCCTCGCCATCACCGCCTGCGCCTTCGAGCACACAACGCTGCGAACCGCCGAGGTCAATCTCAGCGATTTCGCCGACAGCTTCGCCGCTGGAAAGAGCCTCGCCCGCGCAGTTTCGCACGAGCAATTGGCCCACGTGCTCGTCCTCAGCGACGGCCTCGGTGTCAACGGCAGCGAACTGGTCAAAGGCATCGTCCAAAATCTCCCGCCCGGCGTCGCAGTCACGGGCGGACTCTCTGCCGACGGCTCCCGCTTTAACAAAACCCTCGTTTGCGCTGGCGGCGCCAGCACCAGCGGTAAAATCGCCGCGATCGGTTTCATCGGCGATCGCCTGAGAGTCTCCTTCGGATCGATGGGCGGCTGGGATACCTTCGGCCCCGAGCGCATCGTCACCAAATCCGCCGGCAATGTCCTCTACGAGTTAGACGGACAAAACGCATTGGCCCTCTACAAGCGCTATCTCGCCGAGCATGCCGCCGGCTTACCCTCGACCGGATTGCTCTTTCCATTGAGCATCTGGAACAGCGACGGCGGCCAGCCCGTCGTGCGAACAATCCTCGCCGTCAATGAGGCCGACCAAAGCATGACCTTCGCCGGCGATATCCCCGTCGGCTGCCACGCCCGCCTGATGCGCGCCAACATGGAACGTCTCATAGACGGCGCTCAGGGCGCCGCCCGCACCTGTTACGAATCTCTCAACGGCAGCGCCGCCGAGTTGGGCATTCTGATCAGCTGCGTCGGCAGAAAACTTGTCCTCAAGCAACGCATCGAAGAAGAGATCGAAGCGGTCGCGGACATTCTTCCCGGCACGGCTTTGACCGGTTTTTATTCTTATGGCGAAATTTCCCCTTTTACCCCCACCGCGCGTTGTGAATTGCACAACCAGACCATGACCATCACCACGCTGCGCGAAGTGTAATTGGACGACGTCAAAATTACCGGCTCAATAGAAAGTGCATAAATTATTAGCCAGACAACTTCGCCGCTGTTTCGGATCGAGCGATGCCGTTCCCGCCGATGTCCAGCCGCTGGCGCAATTGGTGGATGAGAGCTACGAAGCTTTCGACGCTGACCGCGCCCTCGGCGAGCGATCGATCGCAATCGCCTCCACCGAGCTTACCGAACAGAACGAACAACTCCAGCGAAACAACAAAGCCCTCCAGGTCGCCCACGATCAGCTTCGCCAGCAAACGATCATTGCCGAAACCCTCTTCCAACTCGGCCAAATCATTGCGGCGGAATTGGATCTCCAGAAAATTCTCAGCAGCGTGACGCAGGAGGCGACCAAGCTGCTTCGCGCTCAGACCGGCGCGTTCTTCTACAACGTCATCGATGGAGAAGGCCAGAAGCAAATGCAGCCGGTGGTTTGCGGAATCTCCAGGGAGCAATTTTCGCAAATTGAACTCTCGCGTCTGACAACGATCTTCGCTGCTGCGTTTGAAAATGAAGGTATCATCAGGATTGCCGACATCACTTCCGACCCGCGCTACGCCGAGCTTGTTTCAATCGCGGGCGCATCGGATATCTCTCCCACGCCCAGGAGTTTGCTTGCCGCGCCGGTGGTGAGCCGCACGGGTGAAGTGCTTGGGGCGCTGTTTTTTGCCCATGAAAAGGTAAACGTTTTCGGTGAATGGGATGAGCGATTGCTGCGCGGGATTGCCGCTCATGCCGCCATCGCGCTCGACAACGCCCGTCTCTATCAAGCCGCACAGGATGCCGGGGCCCGCTTGGCGCACCAGGCGCAGCATGATGCCCTCACCGGCCTTCCCAACCGAGTTTTGTTCCGCGATCGGGTTCAGCGCTGCATCGAGCGAGCGAAGCGACGGTCGGATTATCATTTCGCCGTCCTGTTCCTTGACCTGGATCGCTTCAAGGTTGTCAACGACAGCATCGGACACGCCGCGGGAGACCAACTGCTGATGATCGTGGCCGATCGCTTGAAAAAGTGCCTCCGCGCCGCGGACAGCATTTCGCAAATCGGCGTCGACTTCACCGTCGCACGCATGGGAGGCGACGAATTTACGATCCTCCTGGACGATCTGACCAACCGCGAAGATGCCAACCTGGTTGCCGAGCGCATCATCGAATCACTGGGCCAGCCCTACAGTATCGCGGGCCACGAAGCCCTGATCAGCGCGAGCGTTGGAATCGCCCACAGCGATCCATCCAATGACTCGCCGGACACGCTGCTTCGCGATGCGGATGCCGCCATGTACACCGCCAAATCCGGCGGCCGGGCACGTTTCGCTGTTTTCAGCGCTGCGACCCACGACAGCGCTCTCGCCCGGCTTCGCATCGAAACGGATTTGCGACGCGCCCTGGAACGCGATGAACTTCGCCTGTTCTATCAGCCGATTGTCTGCCTTGAAGATCGCAGGATTGCCGGCTTTGAAGCATTGCTGCGCTGGGAGCGCGACGGCAAGCTGATCGGTCCGGCCGAGTTTATTCCCATCGCAGAAGATACCGGCTTGATCGTTCCGATCGGTACGTGGGTGCTTCGCGAAGCGGTAAGGCAACTCCAAACCTGGCAACGGCGGCATCCGCAACTCAGCGACCTCACTATCAGCGTCAATCTTTCTCGCCGGCAGCTTCTCGATCCCAAACTGCTCGATGAAGTGCGCGACGTATTCTCCAAATCCGGCCTGGACCCAAACCTCGTCAAATTGGAAATCACCGAAAGCATGCTGATGCAGGAAACTCAGGAAAGCATCAAGACGTTGAATGCCCTGCGTGAGATCGGCGTTGGTTTGCAGATGGACGATTTTGGAACCGGCTATTCATCGCTGAGCTGCCTGCATATGTTCCCGCTCGATGGCTTGAAGATCGATCGTTCGTTCATTAACAACATCGCCGGACGCCGGGACTGTGTCGCGGTGCTTCAGGCGATCATGACGCTGGCACACAATCTCAACATCAAGGTGGTGGCCGAAGGATTGGAACAACCCGAGCAGGTTGTGCTGTTACAGGCGTTGGAGTGCGATTACGGGCAGGGATATTATTTCGCCAAACCACTCAAGCCGGAACTCGCCGAGCAGTTTGCGCTGATGCCGCCTGTTTTGGCGAAATCCGCGTGATCAAAACCCCACGCATGCGCGGGGCTATATGAGAAGAAGATCACGTCGTGACAACTGAGGCCGTTTTGTCCATCAGGCCACTGCGTTCTGCTGTCTCGCGGGCATGATCCAAATCGCTCTTGATCGGCACGATGACATCCATGATGGTTCCGAGCACCTTGATCTGCGACATGGTTGCATCGATCTGCGCGATTTTATCCGCCGAATAATGTTCGAGAACGGGCCGCGTATCGCGATCGTATACTTCAAGCCGATGCTGAATAACCTTGTCGTTCGCATCGTCGAATCGATTTTCTTTCAATGCGCGACGCCTTAATCGCTCGACCATTTTTTTCATGTCCGAACAGACAAGATAGATCACTTTTACAACGTCGAGCGTATCGTCCATCAATTCAGCCTGCGATTTATTTCGCGGGATTCCGTCGAGAACCAGAATTTCGGTTTCGGAATGGAACGCATTGATCATCTCCATTCCCTTGATGTAGTTTTTCCAGAGCTTGACGGTGAACTCATCCGGGACCAATTCGCCGCGGCTGGAAAATTCCCAAAAAATTCGCCCCATCTCGCTCTGCAAATCCAGCGAGCGAAACACGTCGCCGCAGGCGCTGTGATAGAAACCAGGGATCGATCCCAGAATCTTGCCTTGGGTGCCTTTGCCGCTTCCCGGTGCGCCGAAGAGAAGGATGGTGCGATACCGCATGTGAATATATTACAATAAAAACGCCCCCTTTGGCGAGGGGGACGACCTTTCAGGCCTGAATTTACCGGACTTTGGCAAATTCTACGCCGCTTCATAAAGTCCGCCGCTCTGCACCCGATATTCCAGATGCGTCAAGAATTATTTGCCGGAGCCGGGAAGAGCGAACTATGACGATTAAATCAAAACTGCTGGCGGGGTTCGGAGCCAGCGCTGTGCTAGTGGCGGGCGTTGTGATGCTGAGTATGCGGGATTTGAACCGCATCACACGCGCCATGCAGGACACATCCGACTCCAGCTTGCCGGAAATTCGCGAAACACACCGGGCTATGGAAGGTGCCTCGGCATTGCTCGTTCAAACCGAAGCGGTTGATAACGATCCAGCCGACTTCAATGCCGAAGCGATTCATCAAAGCGACATCGCCGCCAAGTCGGCTTTCAATGAAATTCAGAGCGCGATTGAAGGACTTCGGGCCGAAAGCGAAAACCAGTTGAGCATTCTTACCAATTCGGACGACATCGCCGAAGAGCATGAGCATCTCGACAAGGTGAACGAGCTTGCCGCCAATGCGGAAACCGGTCAGCAGGAATGGACCAAGCTCCAATCGCTTTTGCAAAGCCGTTCTACCGGCGCAATCCACGACCAGATCAGTCACACCGAGGCAGCGGTACAAAAGGTCATTTCCCAGGCATTGTCGCTTCAAGCAGAATCTGAAGACGAGATCAATGAAGTGATTGCTTCGATCACGAAAGATGCGCTATTCGCCGGCAAAGTTTCCGTCATCGCCGGCTCGATCGCGTTTTTGTCGGCGATCCTGATTGCAACGCTGGTGTCGCGTCCGATTGTTCAGCGGCTGGCGCGGGTTCGGGAACGAGCGGAGGAAATCGGGCGTGGCGATCTTTCTGCGCGACTCGATGTGCATGGCAATGACGAGATCGGCCAGCTTTCAAAAAGCTTCAATCACATGACGCACATGCTGGCCAAGACGCGCGATGAGCTGCTTCGCGCCGCCACCGCCGCGGAAGCGGCAAGCACAGCCAAGAGCAGTTTTCTCGCCAACATGAGCCACGAAATCCGCACGCCAATGACGGCGGTCGTTGGCTTTGCCGAAATGCTGCTCGAACCCGAGCAATCGCAGTCTGATCGCGTCGATGCGTTGCAGACGATTCGCCGAAATTCGCGCCATCTTCTGGAACTGATCAACGATGTGCTCGACATCTCCAAAATCGAGGCCGGCAAGATGACGGTCGAACGAATCGATTGCGATCTGCTGCGACTTCTCGTTGAAGTGGTTTCGATGACCCGGCCGCGGGCCGTTGAAAAGGGATTGTCGCTTCATCTCACATTTGATGGGGAGATCCCCAAAACGATTCGCAGCGATGCGTTACGCCTGCGTCAGATTCTCGTCAACCTGATCGGAAACGCGATCAAATTCACGAGCAGCGGCAACATCAAGCTTCACGTGGGCACCGAGCGCATTGAA
>DATAPK010000345.1:0-6159 GCA_036265245.1 Tepidisphaeraceae bacterium
TGAGCAACCGGAGTTATGAAGATTACGACGCGTTATTGAATGCCGGCACAGACGCGTATCGCAAGCTCACGCCAGAGGTGATCAAGTCCGTCTGCGCCTGTCCCTATCTTGAGCGCGCGGAGCAATCTTGATCCGTATGATATTGTTCTAGCGGGAGTTGGTACACAAAGTCAGCAGGGATTCCGAGCGAATTCAACGTCAATTTAGGTTTGACGGACCACGCCCAATAGACGAGCCGCACCTCATTTCCTGGCGAACGATGAATTTCGTTAAGCGGGATGAGATAGTTATCTATTCTGCATCGTGATCCGTTTCCGCGCGCCAGGTATCGAATCGAGCCTCGACCTCCAGAGTCGCTTTGCAGGGCAGTGGTTCCCTTCTTGCTTACGGCAACTACATAATGCAAGCCAAGGAGACGCGTGGTTGGATTGACGTAGTAGGTTCGGTCAACGCCCACGGTTATCTTTCCATCCGCGTCGCAATCAATGGAAAGCGCAGACTGATCGCCGAAGATGCGGCCATCAGGAATTCTTGTAGTCCCCGAATTGTCTGTGTCCGCCCAGATGACTGCTTGCACATATAAATATTGAGCATTGTTCCACGCCGATACTCGGAGATCGGATGTATCGCACAGCACTTCTGCCTGTGCTTGGGGAAAATCGAATGCACCGGCGGTCTTAATATCCGTAGATGCAGATTGGGTCGTTGCAGAAGGCGCAGCACCGATCCGTGTTACTCCACCAATAGTGATTAAAATTAATATCAACCTTCCAATCACCGTGTGTTTTATCACTACAGTCCCTTGAAATGGCTCTAAAACGCGGCCAAACGACTAACGATTGTATAGAGGCAGATTATTGGATGGAATAAGGCCGCGCCAAGTCACTTCGGATGGAATACGGCCCTGAAGGCTTCAAAGGAGACTGGAAATATGAGCAAGATATCCGCGAAACGAAGGAGTTTATTTTCTTTTTTTTAGTAATTTGGCGTTTCCTCAGCTTCTTCATCTTAATCTTCAAACTGATTTTTAAAGTCCCTTCCCCCGGCGCGTTGAGTGTGTATTATTCGCGGGCATGAGCAACGAATTCTCTAACGGACAGATGTACACGATCAAGATCCAAGGCCGACTTTCCGGCAACGTGAACCTCGATCATGTCGGCGCGGTGAATCTCAACGTACCGCTGAACATCAGCATTGAAGGCGTGAAGGGTGATATGTCGCTGCCGCAGCTCAGCCAGTTGCTGCAGCAGGTAACCCAGCGCGTCGAGCCGACGGGATTGGCGTTCACGTACGGCCCGATCATCACTTCGATCGAAAAGTCGCAAGAAGACGACGACTAGGATTTTTGATTCGCTACATTCGCTCGGCGACGGCAAGCCCTTTGGCGGTTTGCTTCGGCCCGGGGTGAATCGGGCTGGCCGCAGGCGTGCCTTGCGTCTGCTTTTTCTCGGATAGATCACTGACCTTGAACGCCTGCACCGAATATTGAGCGTTGCCGGCGGGCGGGTCGTGATCGACGAAACCCTGCGCTTCTTTGGGGCCAATGCCGAGCAATTGTTTCGCGGGCGGATTCTGGGTTTCGCGATAGACGAAATAGCCGTCTGCGTCCTGAATCGGCTTCCAGGCGATCACCACTGAATCTCTCAGCGACATGACCGCCACCTCGGGTTTGGCCAGATCATGCGACGAAGTGAGCTTTGCCTGCGTTGGATTTGAATTCGCGGTGCAGGAAAGCTGGATCGAAAGAATCGCCAGGAGACACGAGAGGGCAACGGCTTTCATATACGCCTCACATCTACGGGCGAAACATAGCCCGCAACCTAAACCGTATGCCGGATTTTGAACGGGGTCTATCGGGAATAATGATTTAACGATATCGGATGAATTCCTACGCGGGCGAACAGCATCGCGACGCAAAAGGGATCACTTTCTCGAGTTGGGATCGCCTGTGGGTGGAGGGGCGTTGTCTTCCTTGGCAGGCGGGCCTAGCAATTCGGTGAATATGGGCTTCAGCGCATCCGCCCAGACTTGATATGCATTGAGGGCAAGGTGCAATTTGTCCGAACCTGTCATGCCGTCGAATAATTTCCCGGAGCTATCAGCGAGCTTGTCGTTGATGTTGAGATAACGGATTTGTTTGCCGTCGGCGAATGTGGCGATTTGAGCGTTGATTTTGTTGATGACGGGTATTGCTTCCATCTTGTCGTTGCGCGGCGTGATGCCGATGAGAATGATTTTCGCATCGGGCGCTTTCTGGCGGCAGATATCCACGATTGCTTTGATCCCCTTGGCGATGTCGGCGGCGAGAGCGTCGTCGTTCACGCCGAGCTTGGCATAGCCGACGTTGTTTGTGCCGGCCATGAGGACGATGACTTTGGGGGTGATGTTATCGAGCTCGCCGTTGTTCAGACGCCAGAGAATGTTTTGCGTGGTGTCGCCGCCCCAGCCGAAATCGGCGGCGTTCCAGCCGAAGAAGTTTTGCTTCCAGTTGGCGAGGAAATTTTTGTATTGATCGTCGCTGGCCCCCCACCGGCGGGTAATGGAATCGCCTTCAAAATAGATGTCGATGCGGCCTTTTTTGGCCTTGGCCAATAGTTCGGTGTGGGCGAGTTGCGAATTGTGATCGGCGCGAGCGACGGGTTGATCGGCGGGCGGAGCGGCGAACAGATTCGACATATTCATCGATGAGATTACAACAAAAGTTACGACCGAAATAAGATTCACAACCGAACGCGCGGCTGAAGTCACCCGTGTCCTCGCTTTCCTCTGGCAGTTAACTTTGATAATAGCAGAAGATCAGCGACGGAAGAAGTTGAGAATGCCCACGAAGAAGCCGGCGAAGATGGTTTGCACGCCCAAGGCAACCAGGGCAGTGCCGGGGATGACCCATCGCATGGAATGCTCGTAATCAAGATCCCCAAAATGGGCGAGACGCCAGTGGTTGAGGGCGATGGCAAGGAGGACTCCGCCCGCGAGGATCATCAGCGCGCCGAAACTAATCACGCGTTCCAAAGTGGCGTGGCGGAAAAGACGATCGAGGCGTTCGTCTTCGGGAACGAGATTTTGCGTGATCGCATACGTTTTAACCGCGATGGCGAAGATGACGGATTGATAGCCGCAAAGCATGAAGAGAGTTGCGACGAGCAACGTGTGGGAGCTGAAATGAATGCCGGCGATGCGCAGGCCGGGGAGTGCGATGGCGTAGCCGATCAGACCGAGCAGGATCAGCAGGCGGCCGGGTTCCAGGAACATCCAGCGCGGCGTGAACATCAGGAAGAATCGCAGCGTTCGCCAGCCGTCGCGAAATGTTTTCAAGTGCGGCGGATGAGACTTTCGGCCGTCGGGATGAAGCGTGATCGGCACCTCGCTCATCCGCGCATCACGACGAGAGGCTTTGAGGATCATCTCGGTGGCGAATTCCATGCCGGGGCAGCGCATCTCAAGACGCTGATAAAGCTCGCGCGTGAAGCCGCGCATGCCGCAATAGATGTCGTTCACCGGGGCGTGAAACCACCAGCGGGCGAGGAGCGAAAAGGCAGGGTTGCCGCACCAGCGATGGAGGAGCGGCATGGCGCCGGGTTCGACGTGTCCGCCGCCGGAGGGAAGGCGGCAGCCTTGCACGAGATCGAAACCTTCGCGAAGGCGCTCGACGAATTTGGGGACTTCGAGGAGATCGTAGCTGTCGTCGGCGTCGGCCATGATGATGAATTGGCCGAGCGATGCGGCGATGCCCCCTTTGAGCGCTTCGCCATAACCGCGCGAGGCGATATCGACGACCCTGGCCCCCTGCTCGGCAGCGATGGCCTGCGAGCCATCAGTGCTGCCGTTGTCGGCGACGATGACTTCGCCATTGATCTTCGCATCACGCAATGCCCGAACCGCTTTTTCAACGCAGGCGCCGACGGTGTCGGCTTCGTTCAGGCACGGCAGGACGATCGAGACTTCAACGGAAGTCACTTGCGCCATCGCGGCAGGAGATGGTTCGGTGATGACAGTCATTTCACTTCTGAATTCAACGGCGGACAATCAAAGACGACCCAGCCGGACGCTGTTACATCCGCGTGCGCGGTTTTGATTCGATCAGTGTAATTCAAATGCGATCCCGAGCGTGAAAGCGGATCGACAAAGCGGTAGAAAAAGATCGGCCACCATGTCGCGAAGTTGGGGATGTCGAAGCCTCGCATAACCGGGTTATTGGCGCCGTTATCCATCCAGTGGCGCTGGCGGATTTCGGTGTACTGGCGCTGAAACTCCACGACAGCATCCATGAAAGGCGTCGCGGGCTCAAGCGGCGGGCTGACCGCAGTGCATCGCGAGGCCAGCTCGATACGCTGAAGGCGCGTCGAGAGGGAGCTTTGCAGGGTCTTCGCCTGCACTTCGGAGAGAATCTGCCCGTGATCGGCGGCAAGACGGGTGATGTCAGGAATCTGAAGCGTCTGGTACGGCGCGCTCGATTCGATCATCACCATGCGGCCGGGATAATGATCGATGAAACTCTTGCGAATCGGCGCAATGCTTTGCACGGGCACGCCGGTCAGAAATGTCAACGTGAGTTGATCGTTGGGCGCGCAATAGATTTTGGTGTCGGGCGCAAGATCGTGCGTCGCCAGCCAGTTGATTCCTTCATATGTGCCGTTCGGATCGGGCTCTTCCAGCCAGGGGAAATAGGCCTTGCGAATCGCGATGACGATGATGAAAAACGACAGCATCGCGATCAATGTCGATCTTCGCTCGTTGATTTCGCGAGCGACCAAGGCAAAGAGAATCGCGCCGAAAACCAGGCCCGGGCCGAGCAATCCCAAAGCCATGCGTTTGTAGAAATAGCTTGCGGCGGGGATCAGGAAGGTGAACGCGAGAAAGCCGATGAGAATCCACGCCAGCAGAAAATAGATCGGCTTGCGATGCGCGATGATGGGCTGTGTGATTCTCGCGGGCAAAAAGCGTTTGAACGCTTCGATGAAAAGAACCCAGATCAACGCGAGGATGCCGGGGATGGCATCGGGGATTTTTTTCAGGGGATAGATGAATAAATCCGCGGGATAGGAGAGGAAATTGCGCGCGGGCGGAATGTGCGGCGTTTGCTGGAAGAATCCTGTCAGAATCAGCCAGGGGATCGTGCCGGCGGCGACGATCGCGCCCATCATCAGCAATTTGGCGATGGATTTGGGATGGCGAAGAATCGCCGGCAGGATCAGGGTCATCGCGCAGCAGACGACGACGAAGCTGATGAGATGCGTGTGAAACATCGCGACGAAGAGAAGACCGGCGAGAATGAAGTCCCGCCAGTTTCGATGTTTGTAGATCCGCCAGATGATCCAGCAGCATGCGGTGCTGACGGCGAGGGTGGCGGAGTGATAGCGAGCTTCGCGGGCGAAGTAGACGAAGGGTTCGCCGATGGCGGCGATGAGCATGCCGGCATACGCGGCGTCCAAGCCGCACATTTCATAGGCGGTCAGGAAAACGAAGAGGATAAACATCGCGCCGAACACGACCGCCGGCGCGCGGGCGGCCATGGTGCGATATTTCATCTCGTCGAAAGAGCGCCGCACGTGATTGGTTCCATCGGGCAGATCAGGCATCACGCCGAACGCTTTGAAGGAAGCCGCTATCGAATAAAGCGGCAGCCAGCCGTGATAAATCGCGACGCCTTTTTTGGAATAGCTACTGTCGCGAAATTCGTATTCGGGATTATCGGGCCAAAATTCGGTGAGAGTATTTTCGTAAATCGGCAAGCCAAGATACTCGCCGGAAGGCACGCCATGCTGGAGGATCGTCATGGCGTTCATGGACGATTCTGCCTCGTCGCCCGTGAGGGGCGTTGAGCCTAAACCTAATGCGCGCAGGAGGATCCCCAGCGTCAGAATGGCCGCAAACAACAGCACCAGCCCGATGTTCCATATTCTGGGCGGTGATGATGTGAGCGGCCGATCCTCGCGCGGGATGTCCACCGGCGGAGCTTTATCGGCTTCAATAAACTGCATGGCAATGCACCCACTAACCAGAGCTAAAAGAGATACCACATCCCATGAAGAGATGTCAGGATGCGTAATCGCCGTGGCGCGTTACGGGACGCATGAGTTTGCCGGTTGCATCGATTGTGACGGTCGTCGCAACGCCGATTTATCGCACCTGCAATTGCTGCACGGATTCGAGGACGAC
>DATAPK010000346.1:0-5888 GCA_036265245.1 Tepidisphaeraceae bacterium
CGCTATGGGCGTGAATACGGCGGGCGTCGTTGTCGGCGATTCCTCCGTCGGCACGAAATCCAACACCGCTCCGTATTACTATGACCCGAAAACGAAGAAGATGACGATGATCGGCGCGTCGCAAGGCGTACCGGGCCAGGCTTATGCAATCAATGACGTGGGCGTTGTCACAGGCTTATATAACAATCACGCGTTTGGGTTCGACGTGAATACTAAAACGCTGACACAATATGCCTCGCCAACCGAGCCGGGTACGTTCAGCAATTCGTTCGCGCTGGACATCAACAACGCCGGCGAAGCGGTCGGCGTCACCTCAACCAGCAGCGGCGCATTCGCCACGCTTTGGGATAACGGCGTTCCGGTTGATCTGAACAGCCTCATTCCGGCCGGCACGGGAATTCACCTGGCGTTTGCCAAATCCATCAGCGACAAGGGGGAAATCCTCGCTCTTGGAACCACCAGCACCAGTTCCGCCGAGGCCTATGTGCTTTACCCCGATCGCGCCACGCTTTCGAGCAAAGGGACGCTGACGATTCAAGGCAGCATCGCCGCCGACAATATCTCCGTCGCCACCAAGGGGAAAAAAGTCAACGTCGGCTTTACCGGCATTGTAGGAACCAATGGCGTGGGGCTTACGTTCGTCAAGTCGCATGTTAAACGCCTGACGATCAGCCTGTTGGGCGGCGACGACGTGCTAACCCTGGGCACCGCCGTGCCGGCAGCAAACATCTCCGCCGGCGCGGGAAAGGATCTCTTGAACATCCGCGACGGCGTAAACGACGTCGTCAACGGCGGCCCGGGAACGGATCGAGCCCAAATCGATTCGGGAGACGTCCTGTCTCTGGTTGAGCAGGTGATTCCATAAACTCGCCGTTGGAAAAGGAATTGGGAGCGCTCGGATTCGAACCGAGAACCAAGGGATTATGAGTCCCCTGCTCTAACCGTTGAGCTACGCTCCCTGAATGATTTGGATTGATTCTAGCGGGTTGGGCTAGGCTTTCCATTTTGTCTCGCCGCCGACGATTGTCTGTCTCGCTCGCCCTTTTAGTTTCCAGCCGTTAAATGGGCTGTTCCGGCTCTTGCTCTTCCACTGTTCGATATCCACCGTCCACTCGATATTCGGATCGATGATCGTCACATCGGCGACTGCGCCTTCCTTCAATGTTCCGCGATCCAGTGAGACAAGCCGGGCGGGTTGCGTGCTCATCAGGTCGATCAGTTTCATCCAATCAATGTGGCCCGGCTCGATCAGGGCTTTGATGTATAGGCCCAGCGCACACTCGAGCATGTTGATGCCGAATGGAGCGAACTGGAATTCCAGTTCTTTTTCCTCGGCCAGATGCGGGGCGTGATCGGTGGCGAGGATATCGATCGTGCCGTCTTTCACGCCTTCGATGCAGGCGTTCACATCCGCGGCGGTTCGCAGCGGCGGATTCATCTTATAATTCGTGTCATATGTTTTGCAGTATTCATCCGTCAACAACAAATGGTGCGGCGAAACTTCAGTGGAAACCCAGCTTTGGCCATCACGCTTGGCGCGGCGGATGAGGTCAACGCTCCACGCGGTGCTGATGTGCTGCACGTGATACCGGCAGCCGATCGTGCGATTCAGGAGCAGATCGCGCGAGATCATCAACTGCTCGGCCTCGGCGGGAATTCCGCCCAAACCCAACGCAGTGCTGATCAGGCCCGCGTGCATCGATCCGCCGGTGAGGGTGGGCTCTTCGCAATGCTGCATGAGGACGGCGTCAAACATTTTCGAATATTGCAGCGCCTTGCGCATCACCGCGGCGTCGGCCACACCAACGCCGTCATCACTAAACGCAATCGCTCCGCGCGATTTCATCGAACCAATCTCGGCCAGTTCCTTGCCTTTGCGTTCTTTGGTGATTGCGCCGATGGGATGCACATTCGCCAACCCCACGCGCTCGGCTTCGCGAAGGATAAAATCGATCAAGCCCTCGTTATCGAGCGCCGGCTTGGTGTTCGGCATGCAGCAGACGGTGGTGAACCCGCCCGCAACGGCGGCGGCGCTGCCGGAGGCGATCGTCTCTTCTTCCTCATCGCCGGGCTCACGAAAATGAACGTGGATATCGATCAACCCTGGCGTGACGAAGCACCCGCTGGCGTCGATCACTTGATCGGCGCGCGTCCCCGGACTCGCGTCCGGGGCTACGATATTGGCGATCTTTCCATCGCGGAGGAGAAGGTTCGCTTTTCGCTGAAGCTTCTGCGAAGGGTCGAGGATCGTGCCGTGTTGGATGAGGGTTGTTGACATAGCTGCAGAGACCGCGAAAGCGCGATGACGCGAAGTCAGGCGCGAAGGTTGTCGTATGTGTTAATAACGCGCTTCAGACCTTGGGTCAGTTTTAGAACGTTGAAATTAATTAATAAACCAAGCTGCAAGCCCGTTGCCTGTAAGTACGCGATGACCTGTGCACGATGCACTTCGTTGAGCGATTCAACCGCCTTCAGCTCGACAATTAGTTTTCCACCGACCAGAATATCGATGAATCCCTCGCCGACACGTTCTCCTTTGTAGATGACCGGCACGGAGACTTCCGTCTGATGAGGAATTCCTCGCAGCGTAAGCTCACGCGACAAGGCCAACTTATAGCAATTTTCAGGCATACCCGGTTTGACGATCTTGTGAACCTCGATTGCAGCACCGATAAGAGACTGCGCAAGCTCTTCAGTCGCTTCATCCACCCCTGAGTTTCCTCTTTCCCTGAACTCATAGAAATTCATTTTTATTCTCCTTCGCGATTCCCTTTGCGCTATCGCGCCTTCGCGGTCTCTGCTGCATTCCCAGCCTGTGTAACCAGATAAAGAACCGCCATGCGAATCGCCAGGCCGTTGGTTACTTGCTGGAGGATGCCGCTTTGCGGGCCGTCGGCGATGTGGGAGCTGATTTCGATGCCGCGGTTCATCGGGCCGGGGTGCATCACGAAAACATCCTTTTTGCATCGCTGAAATCGATCGGAGGTTAATCCGAACAGGCGAGTAAATTCCCGTACCGATGGGAACTGGCTGCTGGCGATACGCTCAAATTGCACGCGAAGCATATTGATCACGTCGATCTCGCCGATCACTTCGTCGAAATTGTGAACGACCCTTGCGCCCAGTTGCTCGAAGCTGCGAGGCAAAAGCGTTGGCGGGCCGACGAGAATCACCTCGGCGCCAAGTTTCGTCAGCGCCCACAGATTCGATCGCGCAACCCGGCTGTTGGCGATGTCGCCGACAATCGCCACCTTCAAACCCTCGATGCGCTTGAATCGCTCACGAATCGTGTAGATATCCAGCAGGCCTTGCGTCGGATGCTCGTGCGCGCCGTCGCCGGCGTTGACGACGGAGCATTCCACATTTCTTGCCAAAAGCTGCGCGGAACCCGAAGCGCGATGGCGAAGGACGATCACATCCACACCCATCGCCTGAATGTTGCGGGCGGTGTCGATGAGCGTTTCACCCTTGCTGACACTCGATCCTTTCTCGGAGAAATCGATCAAGTCCGCGCTCAATCGCTGGGCGGCGAGCGAAAAGCTGGTGCGCGTGCGCGTTGAATCTTCAAAGAAAGCGTTGACAACCACCCTGCCGCGCAGCGCGGGGACTTTCTTGATGCTTCGGGTGGAAACTTCCTTAAACGAGTCGGCGGTATCCAGAATAAAGCGGATCTCATCGGCGGAAAGTTCTTCAAGCCCAAGGAGATGCTTGCGAGTCCAGGGTTGGTCGGTCGAGGTAGGCATTATTGTTCTTTTCGCACTTCAATTCCTGGGTTCAACACTGATCTCATCGCGTCCATCGGTTTCGGAAAATCGAACGTTCACTCGATGCTCATGCGGGACGCTTTCCAATGTCAGTCCTACAAAATCGGCTTGAATCGGGAGTTCCCGGCCCGCGCGATCCACCAGAACCGCGAGTCGAATCGCACTGGGCCGGCCAAAGTCGCTCAAAGCATCCAGCGCCGCCCGGATGGATCGCCCGGTGAAGAGCACGTCATCGACCAGTAGGAGCGGCGCGCCGTTGATATCGACATCGATATGCGTGGGCCTGACCATCGGTCGCGGGCCGATTTCGGATAAATCGTCACGGTAAAGCGTGATGTCGAGCACGCCACGGGCGATCTGGTTGAACGAGCGATCTTTGAGGATTTGAGTCAGCCGCTGGGCGAGAATCTCGCCGCGTGTGCGGATGCCGACGATAACAAGCTTCGCATCCGGCTTGAATGTTGAGGCAATGCGTGACGCCAGTTGTTCGATCAATCTCGTGACATCGGATTGGTCGTAACTGGTTCGCACGAATGCAAATTAAGGGAAGGTGAGGGGAATGACAAATCTGACGCATTTCGCTCAAGAACCCCACGCATGCGTGGGGCTATATGCTAGAGGTTGTCGGCGGATGTTAATTTGAAGACCGTCACCTCCGGCCGACACCAATCCAGCACCCTCTGCCCATAACTCAGTCCACGATTGACGTAAAGATGTCGGCCCTCAACCGCGTAATACCCGTGCGTATATTCCCGCCGCCGATGATGATTGAATCGCCTGCCGATTCGACTTGTAGCAAGCTGCCGCCCGTGTGTGTGGCCCGAGAGCATCCATTGCCAAGGATATTCCAGCAACTCCTTCGCGTTGGCTGGATTGTGATTCAGGCAAATGATGGGCCAATCCGGATTGACGCCTTCGAATCCTTCATCCGGATCGATATGCCCCGACCATTCATCGTCGAGCCCGACGACCAGAACTGGCGTCTTCGCGCCATCGCGTTTGATTTGGATTACGTCGTTTCGCAAAACGATCAGGCCACGCTCGGTGAGGCATTCCTCAAGATAATCCGCCCGGCGTTTTCCTTCGGGCGATTGGTTCTTGCCATAAATGCTGTAATCGTGATTTCCGAATGTGCAGATCACCCCGTGCGGCGCTTTGAGATGCGATAAAATCGTCGCGATGCGATGGGCAAATCGATATCCGCCGGTGATGAGATCGCCGGTGACGACCACCATGTCCGCTTCCAGCTCATTGATCCAGCGGATGAGTTGCACGAGATATCGCTGCCAAACCACCGGGCTGTAATGAAGATCGGAGATTTGAACGATGCGTAGGCCGACGTTGGCAGGATCGAGATTCTTCAGCGGCATTTTCCGGCGATGAATTTCAATCCAACGCCGATTGAGCGGTAACGCGTGAGCCCCCGTGAGCCCGAAACGCGACATGGTTCGCCAAATTGCGGATCGCCATTTGTGCTGGCGTCGCCAGTGCGGAGTCTTAAGATAATTCTTCAAGCCATCGACCATCCCACTCCTTCGCCCGAGACTCAATCCAGCATCGACAGCGCACCCTCCAGTTCACTCTGAGCGTGCGCATCGCCCGCCCGGCGGGCGGCGACGATGCCCTCATTATACGATCGTTTGGCTGATTCGAGATCGCCAATAATTTCGTAAATCTGCCCGCTTTGAAAATAGGCGTAACAATAATTCGGGTCGACCGAGATAACACGTTTGAGAAACTCGATGGCTTGGGAGGTTTCGTTGAGTTTTTTGTGTTCCATCGCGATGCCATAGAGCAGGAAGGGGTCGTTCGGCTGCTTTTGAAGCATTGCGTGAAGCTGTGGGAGTTTGGTGGACATAATTGATGTATTAACGCGCTGAGTCGATCGATTTCTTTACTTCGGAGATTTTAGGTACCCAATCGCCGGCACCCAAGACTTTTTCTGCAAAATACTCCAGCGGATGTTCCAAAATATTGGATGCCGCCGTGGCACCCATATCTGATCGATCAGCCTTCAGAACAAACTCTCCGAACTTTGACCCGGCGTGATCAATAATTACCTTCGTTAAAATTACTGCAAGCTGATAGCTAAGTTGCTGACCACCCGGGAAACGGAATGACCGT
>DATAPK010000347.1:0-8721 GCA_036265245.1 Tepidisphaeraceae bacterium
CGTTTTGAACCGCCGGTGATGGCGAATACTGCTTACGTTGAAGCGTTCGCGATTTATCTGGCATCGTTCACGTTGTTGCCGATTCCGTTGTTCAAGTTTTTGAAGATTGAGAATTGGATATTGTGGAGTTGGCCGATGATCGCGCTGCTGCCGGTGGCGATGTGGTGGGCGCATTATCGCGGGAATAGCTGGCGGGATGTTCGCCGCGCGTTTGGATGGCATGGCGGGAGCGGGTGGTGGATTGAAGCGCCGCTGGGCGTGGCGGGATATATCGCGGGGCTGCCGGTGATGTTGGTGGGGTTTTTGATGACGTGGGTGCTGATCAAAATGGCCGGGGCGAGCCCGACGCATCCGATCGTGAACGAAGTGCATGGCAGCGCGGTGCATATCCTGGGGATTTATTTGCTGGCGTGCGTGTGGGCGCCGGTGTTTGAAGAATCGATGTTTCGCGGGGCGTTGTTTGCACATCTTCGGCGGCGGTGGGGGTGGGCGATGAGCGCGTTTCCGGTGGCGTTGATCTTCGCGGCGATTCATCCGCAGGGATGGACGACGATTCCGCTGCTGGGATCAGTTGCATTGGTGCTGGCGGCGATTCGCGAGTGGCGGGGATCGATCATCGCGTCGATTGTGTGTCACGCGTGCGTGAATTTTGGGTCGGTGACGCTGCTGGTGCTGCTGACGCGATGAAGGGGCAACGCGTCGCGAGCGACGCGGCTAAAGGGAATAGCATCACAAAAAAAAATTATTCGTGGCGATGGGTGAGATTGGCGGCGGTGTCGGATTTGTCGGTGTTTTCGGAGAAACCGCGGCGGATGGTTTGGACATAATCCGACCCGGTCCAGTCGTCGATGCCGATTTTGTCCTGGATGACATACAGGGGACGTTGTTTGATTTCTTCGTAGATTCGGCCGATGTATTCGCCGAGGATTCCGATGCTGATGAGCTGGACGCCGCCAAGGAAGAGGACGCTGACGATAGTGGTGGTGAAGCCGGTGACTTCTTTTCGCCAGGCGAAGAAGGTGACGATGTAGAAGAGACCCAGGCCGAAGGCGGCGATGGAGACGAGGAAGCCGAGATAGGTTGCGGCGCGAAGGGGCTTGAAGCTGAAGCTGATCATGCCGTCCATCGCATAGCGAATCAGCTTTCGCAGAGTTTGCTTGGGTTTGCCGTGGGCGCGTTCCTGGCGGTCGTAGAGGACGCTGGTTTGCTTGAAGCCCAGCCAGCTTCGCAGGCCGGGGATGAAACGGTTGCGTTCGGGGAGCTTGTTGAATTCATCGACGACGCGGCGATCCATCAGGCCGAAGATGCCGGCATCGGGTGCGCTGGGCAGATCGGAGACGCGGCGGAAGATCGGATAGAAAAGGCGAAAGCCGATGCCGCGTGTGCCGGTTTCGCTGCGCGATTGGCGCTCAGCGAGGACGACCTGGCTGCCTTGCTTCCAGGCGTTGACCATGTCCGGGATCACTTCGGGCGGGTCTTGAAGATCGCCGTCGATAAGGACGACGCAATCGCCGCGCGTGTGGTGGATGCCGGCGGTGACGGCGGGCTGGTGGCCGAAGTTTCGGGAGAGATTGAGAACTTTGATGCGTGGATCTTCAGCGTGAATCTGCCGAAGCATTTCGAGCGAGCGGTCGCGGCTGCCGTCGTTGACGCAAATCAGTTCCCACGCATCGCCGATGGAATCCAGGGCGGCGGTCATCCGCTGGCGAAGCTCGGGAAGATTGTCTTCCTCGTTGAAGATGGGGACGACGACGGAGATCACGTGGGGCATGATAAACGGTGGGAGGGAAACAAAATAGGACTCGGGAATGACCAATGACCAAATCCGAATGACCAACAAATGCCCAAGGCCCAATGACCAAAAAGATTAGAGCCAGATTGTTTCTTCTTTCGTTGATCGCCACCAGAGTTCCAGCATCAGCAGGGCGTAGAGGCGTTGGGAATGATCGACGCGTTCGTTCTGATGCTCATCGACGAGCTTGCGAACGAAGTCGGCGTTGAGGTGGGAGTTGGTAAAGGAATTTTGGGCGAAGAGCAGTTCGCGGAGCATGTTGTTGAGATCAGTGCGAAGCCATTGGCCGATGGGGACGGCGAAGCCCATTTTGGGACGGGTGAAGACTTGCTCGGGGAGTTCGGAAGCGAAGGCTTCGCGCAGCAGTCGCTTGCCGCCGCCTTGAAGAAGCTGCGGGGTGGTGAGATTGGCGGCGAAGGAGACCAACTCGTGATCCATAAAGGGGCTGCGGACTTCGAGGGCGTGCAGCATAGAGGCGTGGTCGAGCTTGGTGAGCAGATCATCGGGGAGATAGGTCAATCGATCCGTGCAAAGGGCGGCGCGGACGACATCGCGATCTTTTAATTGCTCATCAAATAATTTTGTGAATTCGAGAACGGGTTCGGGGCTTTGCTTGGTTTTGAGAAGCGCCTTGACCATCGATTCATCGAACAGGCGGACATAGCTTTCGTATCGCAGGGCCGGGGATTGACGGAGCGTGGCGAGGAGTCGCTTGAGGCGGGCGAGTTTGGATTTGGGATGCGTGCCGGGAAGCATCTGCCAGAGTTTTGCGCCGGCGAAGCCGCGCAGGGGGCTGGGGAGCTTGCGGACGCTTTCGCCGATGAGCATGGCGCGATAGCGGTCGTATCCGCCGAAGAGTTCGTCGCCGCCGTCGCCGGAAAGAGCGACGGTGACGTGCTGGCGGGTTTCGCGAGAGAGATAATGCGTGGGCAAAGCGGAGGAATCGCCGAAGGGTTCGCCGAAGACGGCGGCGAGCTTGGGGAGATCCTCGGCGGCGTTGGGTTGCACGGTGAATTTGCGGTGCCGGATGCGAAGATGCTTTGCCACCTCGGCGGCGAATTGGGTTTCATCATAAAGCGGATCCTCGAAGCCGATGGAAAAGGTCAGCACCTGCTGATCTTTTTTGACAGAGGCTTTCATGGCGGCGGCGACGATGGAGCTATCGATCCCGCCGGAGAGAAAGCAGCCCAGCGGGACGTCGGCGACGAGGCGGCGTTTGACGGCGCGGCGAATGTGCTCGCGGGTGCGGGAGACGGCGTCGGCATCGGGCCATTCGGTTTCCTGGGGAGAATGGTTCGGATCGAAATATCGATCCATCTGCACGCCGTCAGCGCTGATCTTCATCCACGTGCCGGCGGGAAGTTTCCAGGCGCCGCTGTAAATCGTGGCGGGCGTGGGGACGTAGCCGAAGCGAAGATAATCAGCCAGCGAGGAGGAATTGATTGACGAATCCATCCATTTCGCCTGGCGAAGCGCGCACAATTCGCTGGCGAAGGAGATGGCCATCGGCGGACGATGGTGATCCCAGGCTTTTCCGTCGGCGCCGATGGCGGCGTAAAAGAGGGGTTTTTGGCCGATGCGGTCGCGGGCGAGAAACAGCGTGCCGGTGGGTTCATTCCAAACCGCCATCGCGAACATGCCGTTGATTCTTTGCAGGCAGGATTCGCCCCAGGCGAGATACGCGGCGAGCAACACTTCGGTGTCGCCTTCGGTTTTCCATTGAAAGTCAGGCAGGACAGAGGTCAACTCTTTGCGAAGCGAGCGATAGTTGTAGATTTCGCCGTTGAAGACGAGCCAGCTTTTGTTCATGCCGTCGCTGAATGGCTGGAGCGAGCGATTGTTCAGATCGATGACGGCAAGGCGGCGGTGGATCAGGGCACATTGGGGGTGCTGGCTGGTGATCAGTTCATCGTGATTGATGAGCTGGCCCTGCCCGTCGGGGCCGCGATGGGCGATGCAGGCAGAGATTTTCGCCAGCATCGTACGGTCGATGCGATGCCGCTGGTCCCAGGTTACAACGCCGGCGAGTCCACACATGCGAGAGAAGATAGAGGATAGAAGATCGAAGATCGAGAATTGACAAATTGGCAGCGACGGGAGTGGGCAAAAAAAGCAGCCGGCGAGGAATGCTCGCCGGCTGTGTCGTTCCTGCAAATTGTCCTGGTTCCACGTGCCAATAAAGTGGCAAGCCCGTGCGAGCCAAATCGTATCCGTATTATTTGATGAGGCGGAAGGTTACCGGATATCGATAGGCCTCGCCCTTGCTGGTTTTGACCGTGGCGATGATCGAGAAAACGATACGGAAGATCTGCACGGCGGCGATCAGGAACGGAGCCAAGCAGAAACCCAGCAGGCAGGCGAACGTGGCAATGAGGCAGACGATCTGGAAATTGAGCGATTCTTTGCCTTGCTCA
Source organism: Tepidisphaeraceae bacterium (assembly GCA_036265245.1). Lineage (GTDB taxonomy): Bacteria > Planctomycetota > Phycisphaerae > Tepidisphaerales > Tepidisphaeraceae > DATAPK01. The sequence goes on from DATAPK010000347.1 coordinate 4,207, forward strand.
TCCACATAGGGGCTGGAGTCTTTTTTGATGAGCCAGATGATGAGGGGGCCGAGGAAGCCGGTGAAAATCCCGAGCAGATGGCAGAGCATGCCCATCGTCTGAGAATCTTTGTCGGGGGCTGTTAATGTTGGGCCTGAAGTTGGTGTGGGGGTGGGTTCGGGGGGCGGCGGGGTTTGAGATTCGGTCATATCAGTTGGCTCCGAGAGAGTGAGAATCAAAACTCGCAATCAATCGACAAATCCCATTTTGCGGGAGGATTGTATTTCCGTCAAATACAGCAACTACGGAAGAACGATGGAGACCGCCGGAGACAATCGCTTGGCTTCCGGTCGAGTGGAACTATTTTTGGCATTTCGCATTGCTTCGCGAGCGCGGTTGGCGATGCCTGCCGAGTCGAGGCCGACTTCAGCGAGCTGTTCTTTGCGCGTCGCGTGGGCGATCAGCCGGTCGGGCATGCCCAGGCGGATGATGGATTCGGTCGGCAGATTCTTGGCGACGGCGTGTTCAAGCACCGCGGAGCCGAAGCCGTTTTGCAGGGAATGATCTTCGATGGTGAGCACCGGGCGGCCGCTGGTGAGCACTTTGGCCAGCATCGCGCCGTCAACCGGCTTGCAGAAGCGGGCGTCGATCACTTCGACGCTGATGCCGTCGGCGGAAAGCTCATCGGCGGCCAGCATCGCGTTTTGCACAAGCGCGCCGTAGGCGATGAGCGTCACGTCGTCGCCTTTGCGCAGCACCCGGCTGACGCCGACGCGCCATTCCTGCTTGGCGGCGTTTTGCAGCGAGGCGTCGATCGTTTCTTCAAAATTACATGCGGGGACGTTGTCGCGCGGATAACGCAGGGCGCTGGCGACATCGAGGGAAAGGGCAAATCGCAACGCGCGATTGAGCTCGGCTTCGTCGCTCGGGGCCATCAGGACAATGTTGGGCATCGGGCGGAGGAATGCCTGATCCATAAAGCCGTGGTGAACGGCGCCATCGTCGCCGACGTAGCCGGCGCGATCCATGCAGATGCAGACGGGGAGATCGTTGAGGATCACTTCCTGCCAGATCTGATCGAAGGCACGCTGGACGAAGGTGGAATAGATGGCGGCGAAGGGACGCAGGCCAGACTTAGCCATGCCGGCAGCCATCGCGGTCAGGTGCGATTCGCAGATGCCGGTGTCGAAATATCGGCCGGGGATTTCTTTTTCAAATTTGCTCAGGCCCGTGCCGTCGGGCATGGCGGCGGTGAGGGCGATCACGCGCGAATCTTTTTTGGCCAGCGCGATCATCGCGTCGGCGTAAGCGGTGGTCCAGGATTTTCCGCCACTGGATTTGATCTCGACGCGGCAGCCGTTCATCTGGAACGCCGCGGGCGAGTGCATCTTGGTTGGCTCGTTGGCGGTGACTTCATAGCCGTTGCCTTTGACGGTCTTGATATGCAAAACCATCGGGGCGTGCATGTGCTTGATCTCGCCGAGCATGTCGATCAGGCCGGGGAGATCGTGGCCGTCGATGGGGCCCATGTATTTGACGCCGAGGGCTTCAAAGATCTGGCCGGGCCAGAAGGTGCTTTTCACGCCTTCCTTGAAGTGCCGCCAGAGCTGCTCGATGGTGCTGCCCACGCTGCTGGGCAGGTGTTCGACGACGTTTTTGCTGATCTTTTTGAATTCTTCGTAGGTGGTGCTGACGCGGACGCGCTCGAGATATTGGCTGAAGGCGCCCTGCGGCTGCGAGATGCTCATGCCGTTGTCGTTGAGGATGATGAGGAGCTGGCGATCAAGGGTGCCGGCGTTGTTCAGGCCTTCAAAGGCCAGGCCGTTGACGATGGAGGCGTCGCCGACGACGGCAACAACGTGATTATCCTTGCCAAGCTGTGCATCGCCGCGGGCCATGCCGACGGCGGTGCTGATGGCGGTGCCGGCGTGGCCGACGGAGAAGAGGTCGTAATCGCTTTCGGTGGGGTTCGGAAAGCCGCCGATATGCCCTTTCTTGCGGAGCATATCGAAATCGCCCGCCCGGCCGGTGAGCATTTTGTGCGGATAACACTGATGGCCGACATCGAAAAGCAGACGATCCGGGCCGGTGGGGAAGGGGCCGAAATCGTAGACGTAATGCAGGGCGATGGTGAGCTCGACCACACCCAGGTTGGAAGCGAGGTGCCCGCCGTTTTTGCTGACCGCCCCGAAAATGCGCTCGCGCATCTCGTGGGCGAGGGTTTCGAGTTGCTCAATCGAAAGGGATCGCAGGTCGGCAGGGCAACGAATCTGATCTAAAAATGACATTAAATCATGCTCCACAATCCATTGTAGCCGATCGTGGCCGGCTGGAGCCCCTTTCAGGCCTTTCACCACAGGCGAAAGCCCCAAAACCGGCCAAGCCGAACCATACCACCTTATTTTCTACAGCGCAAAGGCTTGCGCGTCTATGAGCGGAGGTTCAGGATTTAATTTGCAGGGGGCTGGGCAGGGATGGTAGGCTGGGGTTTCCGGCAATTCAGCGGGGTTTGAGGGCAATATGTATACAGCTAGTCGCGGAATAGAGGAATTGGAAGGGCGTCGATATTTCTCGATCATTCAGACCGGGCCGCAGCCTAATCCCAAGCCGATTATTGATAACGCGACTGACATCAACGGGGGCCTGATCTTTAGCCTGAGCCAGAACACGTTAGGAAGTCAGTCGCAGTTCTGGTTTGGGGATGGGACACAGAAGGGGACGCATCTATTCCACACGACAGACACGCCACCCTTTTTTACGGCCGCAGGAGGGCAGGCGTTTTTTGGCGATTTGGAAAGAACCGATGGAACGGCCAAGGGGACAAAACTGGTAAAGCAGTTGGAGAGTGAAATATCGGATCCCGTATTTGCGGGTGGATTGCTTTATTTTCTATTGCCGACAGCGGCGGGTGCCAATTCGCCATTCGCCTTGTGGCGAAGCGATGGAACGGCGGCAGGGACAATTCCTCTGGGGATCACCTTGACGGCTGGCGGAACGGGTTTTGATCTCAGAGGCCCACCGGTGCTGCAAGCCGTCGGGAACAAACTTTATTTCTTAGACAATCGACGGTCTGGAACACATTTTCTTGGAGTCAGCGACGGCACGGTGGCAGGGACGCATTTCATAAAAAACTTGCCGCAGAATTCTTATGCCTCATTTCAGCAGCCTAATTACCAAATCTTAAGCAGCGGAAACGAAGCGATTGTTTTCGCAAATACACAAGGATTCAACGGAGCCGTTCCAAGCGTGGCGATTTGGCGAAGCGACGGAAAGGCGGCCGACACTCAGTTGGTTTTCAAATCCAGCTTTACGGGTGGCGGCAACTTTTTTAACGATGTAGCGGTGGCAGGGCCGGATTTATATATCGATGTGAACGGGGGAATGGTGCGGATCAATCCCATGAAGGGCCCGGCCACCACGATTGTGCCATTCGCATTTTTGCCATCTTACCCTGCGTCGGTTGCGATCGGGGATACGTTGTATTTTGTGCATCCGTCGCCGACGACAGGATCGGATACTGCCGCGCTGTTTGCCATAGACAGCACTTCCACCTCGCCTCGATTGGTGAAGGACTATGCACAAGCCGGGTCGCAAAATGTCGTACCAGCCGGCTCGCAAAATACTATCACCGGGCTGTTTAACAGCGGCGGACAACTTTATGTTTCTCACAGGCAAACTCTCACGAATAACGATGAGATTGATACCTACACCGCGATGAATCCGAATGGAACAGGCAAAGATGTGATGGCGATCGATGAGTCTGCGCCTCCGAATGGCATTCCCGGGTTTATCAGCGCGCCGATGCCGCTGGTGTTGCCCGAAAAGCAGGAGTTGGTGGTCTTTTCGAGTGGAATCCATCTGCTTGCGCCGACGGGTCAAATCGATTACTGGAACCCCGCCACCCCGAAGGGAAAACTTGCGTTGACCAATCATATTGCCGGCGGGCAGAGCGATATCCAGTTCAAGCTGGTGTTCGTCGACTCATTTATGTCCGGGTTGACGATCAAGCCGCTGAAGTTGATTGGGCCCAATGGCGATGTGCTGGAGGCGAAGCTCCTGAATGTGAGCGGGGCGGGAACCAGCAGTTCGCCAAAAGTGGCGAGATTTCATGTCATCGGGCCCGGCGGAAGTTGGGGAGCGAATGATGTTGGAAAATATAGGGTGATTGTCCCCAAGGATGCGATCACGACCGACACCGGCGCATTTGCGCCGGGAACCGTGGGGACGCTTTCGTTGGTCCAGGCGGACGGGGAGACCACATCCATTCAAGGGATCGTTTATCAGGATGACAATGCCGATGGAGTGCAAGACAATGGCGAGAAAGGGTTCGTAGGCGCCACCGTGTTTCTCGACACCAATGGCGATGGGGAGCTCGATGGCGAAGAAAGCTTCACGCAGTCATACGACGATAAATTTTCATTCGTAGATCATGTGGATCTTGCAGGCGGCGATTATCGGGTGGCCGTCGTCCCCGAACCCGGGATGATCTTCACCACGCCCGATTCGTTCTTGCTGTCTTGCGAGCCTGGCACGGTG
>DATAPK010000348.1:0-7356 GCA_036265245.1 Tepidisphaeraceae bacterium
CGTGGCCGCGCCGGGTTGGGTCGCGGCGCCGCGCTTGCCTCCTTCGCGCACGGCGACTTTCGATCCGGGCTGAAGTTTATCGACTCCATCCGTGACAACCGTTTCACCCGGCTTAATGCCGTCACTGATCGCGGTGCGAACATCTTCCAGGTTCAACCCAAGCCCTGACAGCGCCGTTGGGTTCGCCTGGATACGCACCGCCGGCTTCTGTCCGCCGCTGATGCTGACCAATCCAACCCCAGGCAATTGCGAAATCTTCTGCGCGAGTCTCGTATCCGCCAAATCCTGCACTTGCGAAAGCGGCAACGTCTTGCTTGTCAGCGCCAGCGTCAGGATGGGTGAATCCGCCGGATTCGTCTTGCTATAAACTGGCGGATTCGGCAAATCCTTCGGCAGATACGTCCCCGCGGAATTGATCGCCTGCTGCACTTCTTGCTCGGCCACATCGATATTCAAATCGAGCGAAAATTGCAGCGTGATAACCGAGCATCCCTGCGAACTGGACGATGTCATCTGCGACAACCCCGGCACTTGCCCGAATTGTCGTTCAAGCGGCGCCGTCACCGACGATGCCATCACATCCGGGCTCGCCCCCGGATAAAACGTCTGCACCTGAATCGTCGGATAATCCACCTGCGGCAGCGCCGACACCGGCAGTTGGTTATACGCAACCAGCCCAACCAGCAGAATGCCGACCATCAGCAGCGAGGTGGCGATCGGGCGCAGAATGAACGGCCTGGACGGGCTCATCCGCGGCTCCTGCGTGTCGTCGGTTCCGTGGTCGCCCCCGGTTGTGTCGCAGATGCACGCTTGCCTCCCTCGCGCACCGCAACTTTCGAGCCCGGCTGAAGCTTGTCCACACCATCTGTCACTACCACTTCACCCGGCTGCACGCCTTCATTGATCGCCGTGATATCGTCCGTCGTCTGCCCGGTCGTCACATTGCGAACTTCAACTGTCTGATCCTTTTTCACGATGTAAGCAAATTCCCCATCAGGCCCATGCTGTACCGCCGCCGCCGGAACCAGCGTCACATCCTTCAGCGTGTTCACGAGCAACCGCGGATTCACCATTTGGTTCGGATAGAGCGCATTATCTGTATTTGCAAAACTCGCTTTGATGCGCAGCGTGCCGTTGGTCGGATCGATTTGATTTTCCACCGCGCTGATCGAGCCGGCCGCCAACTGGTTCTTCAAGCCGAGATCAAACGCATCCACCTGCATGCCAATGCCGCCCGTCTTGCTTCGCAAAACTGCAGGCGCATCGTTCTGCGAAATGCCAAACTCCACCGCGATCGGCTGAAGCTGCGCGATTACCGCAATGCCGTTCGGATCGTTCGCCTGGATGATGTTGCCGACATCCACCTTTCGCAGCCCGATGCGCCCGCTGAATGGCGCGGTGATGCGGCAATAAATCAACTGAAGCTTGGCGCTGTCGATCCCCGCCTGGTCGCTTTTCACAATCGCCTCATCCTGCCGCACCGTTGCCGCCGCGGTATCGATCTGCTGCTGCGCCACCGACACGCCCGCCGATTGATATCGCGCCAAATCGTCCTTCGCATTCGCCAGCAGCGCTTCATCCCGTCCGAGCTGGCCTTCCGCCTGCTCAAGCTGAACCTGAAATGGCCGCGGATCGATCTCCACCAGCAAATCTCCCTGCTTCACATCCTGGCCTTCTGTGAACGCCACATTCGTGATCTGCCCCGCGACGCGAGAGTTCACCGTAACAAGATTGAACGGCGTCACGGTGCCCAGCCCCGTGAGATAAATCGGAAGATCACCTTTTTTCGCCGTCGCTGCCACTACCGGCACATCTCGCCCGCCGCCTTTGCCCGTTTGCTCCGCCGCCAGTTGCGCTGCATGCGGCCTCCACCAGAAAAAATAAACCACCAACGCGACCGCAACCAGCGTCAGCACCACCATCAGCGCGATCGCCCATCCCAATCCTCGGCGATGAACCGGCGGCGCAACCATTTCCCGCTGCCGAAAATGCGGCTGAACAACTGTGGCGCCATCGGATCTGTTCGTATCCATGTTCAAGTTTCCTGTTGATTGCTCACACCGCTACATCCGCTTCGACCCATTCCCGCCATGACCGTTCTGATTCACCTGACCGAAAATGTCTCGTAATATTTGCATGGCGTGGATCAATACATCTTGATCTTCCGGTGCGACCGATCGAAAAACCGATTTAAGCTGCCGCCGCGTCACCCCGCGCGCCGCTTCCAGAATCGACCGGCCCTTCTCCGTAATCGTTAGACCCACCTGGCGTCGATCCGTTGGCGATACATCCCGCATCAGCAATTTCCGTTGAACCAAACCCGACACGACCCGAGATGTTGTCGAAAGACTCGTTCCCAGATGTTCTGAGATTGCGGAGATGCTGACCGAAGGTTCACGCCTCGTGCGCGCCAGCGCCCGAAACTGTGGGATGGAAAGATTCCCGCGATTGCTTCGCATGTGCCGGCGCATGAACCACAGCACCGGAGGCACCGCCGCCATCACTTCTTCCACGCATCGCCGCTCCCGCGATTTGCTTGCACTCTGCAATGGTTGCATATAACAAGTATATCGACTCAATGCCGATTCAGCCAATGGAGATTATGCCTCGATAATGACCACTTCGTGATCCATAATCGATGCCAGCTCAAATCGAAGCATCCCAGATTTGTTTTCCGATCGAATAACAGCCCCATTTCCCGCAACCAGCGTGCGGCAACTCTTTACCTGCATGCCATTTGGCATGCGAATACCAATCTGCAATGGCCCGATGGGGATCAACTCCTGCACCGGCGCTCGCCAGCTTCCGGCACTGGTCAGATTGACGACATGCAAAATCAGCCGGTTTTCCTGCCGATAGAGTTCGCAATTTATTAGGCCCGCCCCTTGAACGCTTAGCGGGATATTGTCCTTCGCCGCCCATCGAATTGCATTGGCCAGCAGATCGCCATGATCGGGGAAATTATTATTCGCAAATTTCCGATCGATGTCGGCCGCCAGATAAACCACTCGCCCCGGCGCGCTCTCGTTCGCCACGATCGCCGGAATATCCGTGCGCGGCTGCCGCATCCAAACCGTCTCCGGCGGGCTCGACGGAAACGCCGGCACAAACGTTGCCAGCACCTGTGCCTTCGCACCGACTGAGAGCGATGCCAGGGTTCCACCAAACGGAAGGATATCCGTCTCCTCAAACCCGGCGAGAATCAGATGTCGCTTCGCGTTGATCGCCGGCTCGTCGCCGTGCATCGGCCCATCAACCTGCGCCCGCAATTCCGGCGACAAGCGCAAATAAGTATGCGATTCCTGCGCCGGCCCACGCGAGCGCTCGCGCGGCTCTGAAATCGGCTTGCCGCCCTTCACGCCAAACAAATCCGCCAGCGCAAAATCCGATCGCGCATCCCCCCAATGATCCATCAAACTGGTCTGTCCTGTTGCGACCAATGCGCCACCGCTCTGAACGAATCGCCGAACCGAATCAATCTGCTCATCCGACATCGCGCCGATGTTGGGCAGAATCAAAACTGAAATTTGATCGCGATCCCGATCCAGATGATCTAGATGCAGCGGCACAAACGGAATTCGCGCCCGCACCATCGCCTGCGCAAAACCTCGGAACGGCTGCTCGACCAATTCCTCCGCATTATCCCGCCCGAAAAAATCTGAGTTCCTCCCCGACCACGCCAGCGCCACGTTCGCGATCGGTTTGCGATTCACGAGATATTTTTCATTCTCTCGATGCCATCGCATCACTGGCTCGGCCGTGCGATACATCCGCCGATCTTCGTGATACGCCCCCACATGATGCCACCAAGGCTGAATCCCGCCGGCAAATCCCGCCAGCATCCACATCCGAACTTCCGGCGTCGATTTGCTCGAAAACCGATATTGAGGCCTGCCATGCTGATACATCGCCATGCTTTCCGGAATCAATTTGTCCCACCCCAGCAGGCCGTGAATCAACTTCCCGCCCAGAGCGTTTTCCTGGAATCCCCACCCATCGCTGCGCGATTGATTATCGAGCATGATCATCGGCGCGCGTGCGCAAATCTCCTTCATATCCCTGAAACTTGATCCCCCCAGAATGCCGCTGCCGTTCATTCCCACCCAGATGCAATCCTTCCCGCCCGCCTCGCGCGTCACGCGATTGTTCAACTCCCACTGCTCGATTCGCCGCTGATAGCTCCATTCAATCCACTGTCGAAATGCGGTGTCGTTCCAGTCGTGTCGTGCCGGCAGATCATGATTGCGATCTTTGCGAAATCGCTTTTTGCAGTTGTCGCAATAACAGATGCTCGCGCGATCCAGGCCGCTCCAGATGTTGTCGGTGAATCCGTCTGGGTGCGATCGCTCACTGATCTCGCGCATCACATCCGGCAGATATTGGTCGTAATACGGACTGTTGATGCAGGAGAGAAAAAACTCGCCGCTTTTGTAGGGCTGGCCGTTCGCATCCACCGCGAACCAATCCGGGTTCGCCTTGTAAAACGCCTCGTGCGCCTTGCTCGAATCCATTCGCGCGAAAACCACCAGCCCATCTTCGTGCGCCGCTTGGGTCAGTTCGCCGAATAAGTCGCGGCCTTTTAGATTGGGTGGTCGATAGTGCAGAGGAAATTTGCTGGGATAATAAGCGACGATTCCGCCGGCGTTGATGACCACGCCTTGTAGTTGCGTTCGCTTCCAATGTTTTCGCCACCATGCGATGTCGTAATGTTCGACATCGGCTTCGGTGATATTTGTCTGGCCCCATCGAAGGGTGCGTGAATACCACGGCGGGGCTTCGGCTGTCGCGGGCTCGGTTTGGGCGGATGCGGCGAATGTTCCTAAGCTAGTCGTTGCTAGCGTTGTCGCGATGGCCAGGTGTTGGAGGAACTCGCGGCGGGTGGTGCTCGAATCGGAAGGAAGTGGGGGGCTCATGCCCCGATCTTAACGCGATCAGCAATAGACTTCATACGAGATCGGATATTGAATCAGGTCCGGCCGAACCAGGTGCAGCTTGCGGAGACGGACTTCCGGGGGCAGATGGGCGACCTGCGATTTGGGTGATTCGGCGGCGGTGATCTTGGGGGCGGGCTTGGCGGGGGAGCCGCAGTTTACGATTGCGGCCAAAGCCAAAATAGAGGCCAAAAAGAGTCCGCGTTTCATTGTCCACTCACAGGCGAAGGAGGGGAAACATCGCTTGAACCCAAGACGCCCTTGTGTCCAAGGCAGTAGGCCGAGATTACCCCGAACCTAATTTCCTGCCAACTTAAAAATGCCTGCGCAACATGCCCTTTCGGAATCTTATGGGAACCTTGCGAATCTGTGAGGGCGGCTACGGGGATTGCGGGTTGTATCACCTTCTTTTTCGACCCGGCCTTTGCAAGGCCGGGCTAAACGGGAGTTATGGGACTTGTTCCTGCGATCTTCTACTGGACGTCGTCTTCCATGAAGTCTTCGTCGTCGGGCTCGTCGAGCGGGCTCTCGTCTTCGCTGGTGGACCATGTCTCTTCCACGATCACTTCCACCGGCGGCTCCATTGGCGGGGGGAGGGATTCATCGCCGCCGGTTTCTTCCATGGGGGGCATGGCGATGGGTGCCGGCTTCGGAGCGCGCTTCCTGGCTTTGGGTGCAATCTTCTTTGCCGGCTTCTTTACCTTCTTTTTGGCGGCCTTTTTCATCGCCTTTTTCAGGGGCTTTTTGGCCGCTTTTTTGGTGGTTTTTTTCCGGGATGGGGCGATCTTTTTCTTTGCCTTTTTCGCGGGTTTTTTGGGTTTGCTTTTCTTCTTCGCCATGGCGTTCTCCTTTAATTTTGCGATTGACCCAAGAGCTTTCTTAACCGATTGTGTCCTGTGACTGCGAAATCACAAGGTAATTTCAACAGGGATGTTAGAATTTCAGATGTGCTCTCATCACGAATAATGTCCATTTGTCACTTGCGATTTCGCGTGTTTTCCACGTAAACAGACGCGAAATCGCAAGCGAGCGATGAGCGCTGATAAACTCTGGCTTGTCATGAGTCTCTCCAGCTTTCCATCTCGACTTCCGCGAAAGCCGCGAACTTCTTCCTCGGTTCTTACCCTCTCTATCCTTATCATTGTGGCACTCCTGATTAGTGGCGGAATCGCGATTTACAGGCTCTCGCAAAAGCTTCCGCCGACTCCCGGGGCGATGAATGGGGTTGCCCGCGGGCAGTTGCTGGAATCGAACGACGCGGCGACCACCGCGCCGGCGGGGGATGAGTGGGATCGCGTCGAGGAGACGTATCGCACTTCGCCGCCGGAGCTCGGGATTGTGGCGCTTCAGGATTTCATCAACGATCCCGCCCATGTAAATTTTGTCGCGACGGCCCAGTCGCAGATCGACGAGGCGCTGGATCGGTTGTGGTGGATTCGGCTGAAAGGGTTGTGCGAGAGCCGGGAGGATCTGGGCAAGCGCGTGGCCGACATTGATAAAGAGATCGCGACGGTGAAAACGAACGGGGCGGTGGCGGAGCGCATCGCGGAGTTGCAGGCGGAGCGCGAGCCGCTGGCGAAGGAGCTGGATGTCGCTCGCGATCGGTTGGGCGAGATGAAATACACCGACCCGCGCGTGCCTGACCCTTACGATGGGAAGCAACTGGATGAGTTGCGGAAGTCGCGAGATGCGGAGGCGTTCGCGGCGTGGAAAAAAAGCACGGCGAATTATGTCACGCGAAATCGGGGGAAGCTGCCGTGGTGACCGTTCGATTGTGTTAAGGACAAACACGTCGCAAGCGACGTCGCTAAACGGGAAGAAGATCAGTCTCAATTAGCGGGATCTAGTTGAGATGATTTTTGGCGATCGTGCAAATTCGTGCACCATCGTGCACGGAGTTTTCGCACCCTCTTTGAAAGATGGCTTTTGTGGTGGCGTTTGGTTTTCAAAGAGCCCGCGCGTAGCGCGGAGAGGGCCGAGGGAAGGCTCTCTAATCGTTACGGAGGCGTTGCGCGATTTGGGTTGGTTTGGCGCAGCGCGTGGGAGGGAAAGTGGGTTTTGAATTGGCCAGGGGGATAAATATTTTTGAATTGCGGGGATTTTTGGGTTTGGAAGCGCTGCGCGATTGGACAGGGAAGCAATCGTTCGAATGTGGGAGGGAAAAATCCTTCACTTGCGCGACGATTGTTCAAGACTCGCACGGACCATCTGCAGGCGGAAGTCCGCCGGCGTTATTTTGCCGGCAGTAATTCAAGGGCTTGAAAACCAAAAGTATGGTCGTTGTCCATGAACGTGATTTCCTGGAGGTGGCTGGCATCGCTGTTAAAGACCACAACGGCTTGACCGGTACGGCTGGCCTTGATTTTCAGTGTGTCCTCTACGCGCGCTTTCATCACCATCATCCTGGCAACGCCATGGGCCATAA
>DATAPK010000349.1:0-11231 GCA_036265245.1 Tepidisphaeraceae bacterium
CATCGAAGTGCATGCTGCCCTCGTTTAGAGCATATTCCAGTCCACTGGCGAGCTTCTGCTCATACGTCAACATCACGGTAAAGTATAGCATATCCAGCCGCGTGACGTGACCCCTGTCGTTAATCCGCTACAATGCCCCCGTGCCAACCGTCCCGCTGAACATCCCCGGCGCTTCTTACGACATCACCATCCGCCCCGGCCTGTTGCGGGAGATCGGCAATCTCCTCAGTTCGCTCACGCGATCTCGCACGCTCGCGATCGTGACCGATTCGATCGTCGGCCCGCTTTATGCACATGTGATTGAAGAATCGTTCCGCGAAAGCTCAATGACAGTGATTCTCGCCCACGTTCCTGCCGGCGAAGATCACAAAACATTCACCAGCATCGAGTCGATTTACGATCAACTTTTGCCGGCGCGGATGGATCGCCTAACGCCAATCATCGCGATCGGCGGCGGGGTGCTCGGCGATATGGCGGGCTTCGCCGCAGCGACGATCCTTCGCGGCGTGCCGTTCATCCAGATTCCCACCACGCTACTTGCGATGGTCGATGCCAGCGTCGGTGGAAAGACCGGCATCAATCATCATGTCGGCAAAAATCTCATCGGCGCGTTTCATCAGCCCATTGCAGTGCTGATTGATCCTGAGGTTCTCAAGACGCTTCCCTCTATGGAATTGCGAAACGGGCTCGCCGAGTGCATCAAGCATGAAATCATTCGCGACGCTGATGGTTTTGCAAAATTGGAACAATCAATCGATCGCGCACTCAAGCTGGATATTGAATATCTCACTGAGCTAATCGCCCACAACGTTGCAATCAAAGCAAAAGTTGTGGCTGCTGATCCATTTGAAAAAGGCGAGCGGGCGCATTTGAACTTTGGCCACACCTTCGGCCACGCGTTTGAAATCGTCTCGAATCATTCCATCTCGCACGGCGAAGGCGTTGCGCTCGGCATGGTTGCGGCATCGCGATTGGCGAAAAAAATGGGCATGTTTGACGATGCCAGCGTGAAGCGGATCATTCAACTGATTCAAAAGGCCGGCTTGCCGATCGCCGGCGCACCTGGCGATACCAAGGCGGTCTTGAAGGCGATGAAATACGATAAGAAAGTTCACGGCGACAAGCTTCGACTGATTCTGCCCGATGCAATAGGTCACGTCGTGATTCGCGACGATATCCCAATCGACGCGGTGAGCGAAGCGCTGCTTAGCGTGCAGGGCGGTGGATGATGGCGTTGCGGCATTGGCTTCAACTTTCCCTGACCGAAGGCATCGGCCCCGTCTTACAAACGCGCCTGATCGAATTCTGCGGCGGCGTCGAACCGGCGTGCGAAGCGAATACAACAAAGCTTCGTCAGATCGAAGGAATCGGCGCCGCCAAAGCACAAAAGATATACGACGCCCTGAAAGAATCCGCCAAGCAGGTGGATGACGAAATCGCCAAAGCCCACAGCCTCGCCGTGGGTCTGATCTCTCGCGAAGATCCTCTCTACCCACCCCTGCTCAAACACATCCCCGATCCCCCGGCGGTGTTGTATGTGAAAGGCTCTCTCGAACCCCGCGATCTGAACGGCATAGCCATTGTTGGTAGCCGTCGATGCAGTTACTACGGGCGCGAGCAGGCCGAACGATTCGGCGCATTGCTTGCCGGTGCTGGGATGACCGTTGTGAGCGGTGGGGCGCGTGGCGTAGACTCTGCCGCACATCGCGGCGCGATCTCGCATCCGCAGGGCCGAACCATCGCGGTGCTCGGCAGTGGTGTGGATGTGCCATATCCATCCGAAAATGCAAAGCTATTTGAGGAGCTTGCAAACCGCGGCGCGGTGATGAGCGAATATCCGCTTGGCACGCCGCCGCTTGCGGAAAATTTCCCGCGGCGAAATCGAATCGTCAGCGGCTTATCGCGAGGCGTGCTCGTCATCGAAGCCGACGTGCGCAGTGGCGCTTTAATCACCGCGCGACAAGCCTGCGACGATCACGGGCGACCGGTTTTTGCTTTACCGGGACGGTTGGATAACGCGATGTCTGCGGGCCCGCATAAACTGATTCGCGATGGCGCAACGCTCGCCACTTGTCTGGAAGATATTCTGGATGGATTGGGGCCGCTTCCACATGACATTACGCAACCTGATTCGCTGATCGCTCCTGAAGCGGAAAGGGAAACAGACGCGAAAACGCAAGCGACGCCGGTGCCCGTTGTGATGGATTTGAACGATTCGCAGCGTGAGATTCTCATCACCTTGGCAAATGATCCGCTTGATGTCGATGCTATCATCGAGCGCACCACGCTTCCCGCGCATCTGGTTCTCAAGGAATTAACCCTGCTCAGCCTCAAAGGCGTCGTCCGGCGAATCGAAGGGCAGACGTACGCAAAGCGATGAAATCCCGGCATGACATGATCACTGTCTTTGTCGTTCGCTCGGATGAAGCCGGCACGTCGCACGAGTTTTTACAACTGCATCGCTCGCCGGCGGATTATCTTGGCAACACCTGGCAGATCGTTCGCGGCGGCGTCGATGCCGGTGAATCTTATCCGCAAGCCGCCTTGCGAGAGCTGCGCGAAGAGGCGGGATTAACTCCCGTTGAATTCTTTCGCCTCGGTTCGGTCGAAGCGTTCTATACCGATCTCAATGACACGCTTTGGCATTCCATCCCGTTTTGTGCGATCGTCGCCCGCAATCAATCTGTTTTGCTTAACGAAGAACACGATGATTATCGCTGGGTTTCACGGGCTGAAATCGAAAGTTTGACAATGTGGGCAAGCGAGCGGCCCCTGCTGGCGGAATTGTGCCGCGATATTCTTGATGATGGCCTTGCCAAGCCGTACCTTCGGATGAAAATTGAACCGGCGTCTTAACAGAATCTTTGCAATTCGCAGATAATATCTCCCATGGTGACGACTGCTACAACATCGCAGGTGCGATCTTCCACGACTAGCGCGGATAAAGGTTCGTTGCGGCTGGCCGCGATCGACGTCGGCTCGAACAGCATCCATATGATCATCGCCCAGGCCGATCCCGATGGGGCGGTCACAACGCTTTGGCGAATGAAAGAACATGTGGGACTCGGGCGACTGAGCTTTCCGTCGCGCCGGTTATCGCGAGATTCCATCGATGCCGCCATCACGACACTGGCTCGCTTCAAGCAAATCGCCCAGCAACGCCAGGCTGAAAAGATCATCGCCGTCGCCACCAGCGCCGTGCGCGAAGCAGTCAACGGCGGCGATCTAATCGATCGCGCGCATCGCGAAGTAAGATTAACCGTCCGCGCCGTCTCCGCCCGCGATGAAGCCCGCCTGATTTATCTCGCCGTCCGTCATGCGATGCAGTTCAAAGGTCAGCCGCATCTCATCGTCGATATCGGCGGCGGCAGCGTGGAATTCATTGTCGGCGACGAAAAACGCGCCGCCATGCTCGAAAGCCGCAAGCTCGGCGCGGCCCGTATGTCAGCGCGATATGTCAAATCCGATCCGATCGACAAGGATGATCTGCGTGCCCTCCGCAAGCATTACGAGCACGAACTTGCGCCGATTATCGAGCAGATCAAAGAATTGAAACCCGTCGCCGTCATTGGCACCAGCGGCACGCTTGAAAACATCGCCGCCATGTGCGGCAGTGCCGACACCATCGATCGCGAAGCCTTCGACAAGCTCATGGGCGAATTGATCGACAGCGACACCAAATCCCGCGGAAAAATCAAAGGCCTCGATGACCAGCGCAAAGATCAGATCGTCGCCGGCGCCATCCTGGTCGGTGAGATTTTTGATCGGCTGGGTTTGAAGCAAATCACCATCTGTCCAGCTGCGTTGCGCGAAGGCGTGCTACTCGAATATCTCAACCGCCACAGCCCCGAGCTCCAAATTCGCCGCGACATCCCCGATCCGCGACGTCGAGGTGTGCTGGACCTGGCCAGGAAATATGATTGGCACCAAAAGCACAGCGAGCAGGTCACGCTTCTGTGCCTGGCGCTTTTCGATCAAACCAAATCGCTGCACGGGCTTGGGTCTGAAGAGCGCGAGTTGATCGAATACGCATCGCTTCTGCATGACATCGGCTGGCACATCTCCGGCAAGTCCCATCACAAGCATAGCATGTACCTGATCACTCATGGCGGCCTCAAGGATTTCACCAATGACGAAATCCAGATCATTTCCAACATCGCGCGCTATCACCGCAAAGGCGAACCGAGCAAGAAGCACGAGCCATACGCGGATTTATCCTCGCGAGCCAAAAAAATCGTCGATGTCGGCGCTGCCTGTCTGCGCATCGCCGACGGCCTCGATCGCAGCCATGCCAGCGTCATTAAAGGCCTGCATTGCCGCATCGATGACAAGAAAGTGCGATGCATTCTTGAGGCGCGGACCGACGCCGAACTGGAAATCTGGGGTGCAACCCGTAAAAGGGACTGGTTCGAAAAGGTGTTTCGCAGGAAAATCAGCTTTGAGATCAAGCCACATTGAATTGAGTAACCCATGGACGCCCTGACCCATCCCCATAATTTTCGCGGCAAGCTGATCATCGTCGAAGGAATCGACGGATCGGGCAAAAGCACGCAATTGCAGCTGGCCAAGCGCCATCTTGAAGCCCGCGGCCTCAAGCCGTTCTTCACCGAATGGAACAGTGCCGAGCTGGTCAAAGCGGTAACGAAAAAGGGCAAGAAGAAGATGTCTCTCACGCCGATGACCTTCAGCCTGCTTCACGCGACGGATTTCGCGCATCGGCTGGTTCATAATATTCTGCCGCCGCTCAAAGCCGGCATGATCGTGCTGGCGGATCGATATGTTTTCACCGCCTTTGCCCGCGATATTGTGCGCGGCTGCGATCCCGCGTGGGTGCGCCGCATCTATCAATTCGCGCCGCGTCCCGACCGCGCGTTTTATTTCAATGTGCCGATCGATGTCAGCATCAGCCGCGTGCTTTCAGGCCGCGCCAAGATCAAAGATTATGAGGCCGGCATGGATCTGAAGCTGGCCAACGATCACGTTGAAAGCTTCCGGATTTTTCAAAGCCGGATTCTCAAGGAATATCAATCGATCGTCGGCGAATACGGCCTTACAGAGATCGACGCCACCCTCAGCATCGGCGAGCAGCAGCGGATCGTTCGCGAATATCTCGATGAAACCCTGGCCGATTATCAAGCCCCGGAATTGCAGGAGGATGCAGCGTGAGCGACTTTCGTTACATCGCACACAAGATGCCTTACCTTCCCGCCGAGGGACGCAACGGCAAATTGATCGTCATCGAAGGCACCGACGGCTCGGGCCGCAGCACGCAGGCGTTCATGCTCAAGCAGTGGCTCGAGGTGCAGGGCTACGCCGTCATGGAAACCGGCTGGACGCGCAGTAAACTCATCGGCCAGGCAATCACCGACGCCAAGATGGGCCACTCCCTCAATCGCCTCACATACGGCCTGATGTACGCCACCGATCTTGCCGATCGTCTCGAATATCAAATCATCCCCGCCCTGCGCAGCGGATTCATCGTGCTGGCCGATCGTTATGTCTACACTGCCATCGCCCGCGGCATTGCCCGCGGCGCGGACAAAGACTGGCTTCACGATCTCTACGGATTCGCCATCCAACCCGATCTGGTTTTTTATCTGCAATTGGGCGTCAAGGAACTCGTCCCGCGCGTCCTCGCCGCCGGCAAGATGAATTACTGGGAAGCCGGCATGGATATGAACTACGGCGACGATCTCTACGACAGCTTCTGTGCCTACCAATCCGAATTGATCGAGCAACTGGATGCGATGGTGAAGGAATACAACTTCGTCACCGTCGATGCGAAAAAAGATCCCCAGAGCATCCAACGCGAACTGCGTCGCGCGGTGGGGGCTTATCTTTCGACCAGCAACGGATTAGTTTCGCAGGATGCGCCAGTAGTAAAGTAGTCCTGCGAATTGTAGCGGCGGGATTCCATGTACCCATGGGATATTCGCTGGTTGTTCGATGGGACGATAAATATCTCTCACATAATTACAATCGCCTGCACTGATTGTGCAGAGCCCCGATAGCAATCGCGTCGAAATCGAAGGTGTGCGGCTTTCCTTCTGGGAGCTGGCGCAGGTCAACGATCGTGTACAAGAAACAATCGGGCCGAACCGATGGATCGCTCAACGACCATCGCGTCGAGATGGTGCGACCCTATTTCAAGAACGCGGATTGAGCCCCGCCGATATCACGCCAGCCACAGCCCCCCATTGATCTCAATCACTTCGCCGGTGATGAACGATGCCCCTTTCCCGCAAAGAAACACCACCGCCGCGCCGTGATCCTCGGCCGTGCCGAGACGTTTCAGCGGCGTGTTGCCCGCGATCGTCTCCAGCGCTTCTGGTGTCGTATGCGTGCGATGAAAATCGGTCAGCGCCACGCCCGGCGAGATGGCGTTGACACGAATCGCCGGGGCCAGTTCCTTTGCAAGCCCGCGCGTATAAGTATGAATCGCCGCCTTCGTCGCCGCGTAGATCGTCGCCCCGTTGCTGCCGCCATTGTGAGCCGCGACCGAGGAAAGATTGATGATGCTGGGATCAATCCCACGCCGCAAAAGCGGAATCGCCCTGCGAGTGACATACACCGCCGAATGAAAATTCAACTTCACCACCCGATCCAGCAAATCATCCGAAAACGCCTCGACCTTGCTCCGCTGCACCAGATCGCCGGCATTATTCACCAGAATATCCAGCCCATTCCATCGTGATTCGATCTTGGCGATCAGTGTGTCAGCTTGTTTCGAGTCGGTGAGATCCCCGCCGACAGCGAACACGCGGCCGCCTTGGCTTTCAAGCTGCGCAACAAGCTTTTTCGCCTCGCCCTCGCTTTTATTGAAATGGATGCAGACCTCCGCGCCGGCAGCGCACAGCGCCTCGGCGATCGCCCGGCCAATGCCGCGCGCCGCGCCCGTCACAAGTGCCCGTTTGCCCGCCAGACCAAATTGATTTTCCAGAAATGCGTTCATTTTGTCACAGTTGGATGAATGGTTATGCTTGATACCGTCAAGACAGAGATTCTGCCAGGAGAATACGATTGTCGGTCGCGGAAGTGGATAGCGCCGGTGAAAGAAATACGAGCAAGCTGCCGCGATTTTTGCGGCCGCCTCCGCCCGCCCAGCCCATCCATGCCGAGCCCGAAGAAATCCGCCGTATCACATCGCATTATCGTTCCCGCATTCTTTTCTGGACCACCACGGGCTACGGAACCTTTTACTTCGTTCGCAAAAATCTCTCCGTCGCCATGCCCATCATCGGAGAACAACTCGGCATTTCCAAGGCCATGCTTGGGTTGATTCTCACCGTGCATGAGGTCGTTTACGGAATCTCCAAATTTGTGAACGGCATGGTCGCCGACCGCGCCAACGCCCGCATTTTAATGTCGATGGCGCTGCTGGTCTCGGCCGTCCTGAATATCTGTTTCGGCCTCAGCTCCGCGGCGCTATTTTTCGGAATCTTCTGGATGCTCAATGGCCTGTTTCAGGGCATGGGTTATCCACCTTGCGCGCGGTTGCTGACACATTGGTTTGGTCCAAAAGAACTTGCCACCAAAATGTCCATCTGGAACGCATCCCATTCCATTGGCGGTGGGGCGATTGTCATCCTCTGCGGATATCTCATCAGCCATTACGGGCACGAACATTGGCGGCTTTGCTTCTTCGTGCCATCCGCCATCGCCGTCGCGATGGCTGCGCTGCTCTTCCTCAATCTGCGCGACACGCCCGAATCGATAGGCCTGCCCGAAGTCGAAGGCACGCACCAGCCCGATCCCACCAACTCCGATGAATCCCCCGAAGAATTCCGCCAATTCATCTGGCGAAAAGTTTTTTCCAACAAATATATCTGGCTGATCTCCGGCGCGAATTTCTTCGTCTACACCATTCGCCTGGCCGTGCTCGACTGGGCCCCGACATTCCTGAAAGAAGCCAAAGGCATCTCTCTCGGTCACG
This sequence comes from Tepidisphaeraceae bacterium, assembly GCA_036265245.1. Lineage (GTDB taxonomy): Bacteria > Planctomycetota > Phycisphaerae > Tepidisphaerales > Tepidisphaeraceae > DATAPK01. Next base: position 7,934 of record DATAPK010000349.1, read on the forward strand.
CCAGTTTGATCGTCGCCGGTTTTGAATTCGCTGGCTTGGGCGGCATGCTGGTCAGCGGCTGGCTGACAGACCGCGTCTGCAAAGGGCGGGCAAATCCGGTCAGCCTGGTCTGGATGCTCCTGTGCGGCGCCGCGATCTTTTGTTTCTGGCGGGCACCGGTCGAAAAATTCGCCATCAATGCAACGCTGCTCATGGCAATCGGATTTTTCATCTACGGCCCGCAAGCGCTCGTCGCCGTCGCTGTCGCCAATCTCGCAACCAAAAAAGCCGCCGCAACCGCTGTCGGCCTCACCTCCATCTTTGGCTATGCCAGCACGGTCTTGTCCGGATGGGGATTGGGATTGCTCGTCCAGCATTACGGCTGGAACCGGGCGTTTCCGTTATTGATTGGGATAGCAATGCTCGGCGCGATACTCTTCGCCGCCGCATTACCTGCAAAAGCCCACGGCTATGGCGATGAGGAATGAACTTTATGCGCTCGATTTCAATTGCATTTCTAATCTGTGTCGGATTCTCTGTCGCCGGTTGCATGATGGCCAATCAAGAATCCGCCGCTCCGTCGCCGCAAGCCGCGGCCTCTTCCACGCCGGCTTATCCGTCGAAACTTCAATGCGAATATCAAGTCAATCCGCTAGGCGTTGATCTTGCCCAGCCGCGTCTGAGCTGGATTCTCGAATCCGATCCCAGCGCCCGCGGCGTCGTCCAGGCCGCTTATCAAATCCTCGTTGCTTCTTCGTCCCAGACTTTAGCCTGGGATCAAGGCGACCTTTGGGATTCCGGAAAAGTCGCATCATCCGAAACCAACCAAATCTCATACCAGGGCAAGCCGCTCGCGTCCGGGCAAGTGTATTTTTGGAAAGCACGAACATGGGATGCCAGCGGCCAGCCATCCGTCTGGAGCGATCCATCCCAGTGGACGATGGGCCTGCTAAAACCCGAAGACTGGCACGCGAAATGGATCATGGGCAGCCCCGATCTCTCGGCGATGATCTTCCGCCACGAATTTGCCGTGAAGCCCGGCCTCAAGCGAGCAACCATCTTCATCTGCGGCCTCGGGCAATACGAACTCACAATCGACGGCAAAAAAGTTGGCGACGATGTGCTCGCCCCGGGATGGACCAAATACGACAAAACCTGCCTCTACGACACCCGCGACCTCTCGCCATTTTTAAACGAAGGAAAAAACGGAATCGGCATCCAACTTGGCAGCGGCATGTACAACGTGCCCGGCGTGAAAGATCGCTACACCAAATTCAGAGGCAGTTTTGGCCCGCTCAAAGTGATCGCGCAGATTCAATTGGAATATGCCGATGGAACCAGCGACGTGATCGGCACCGATTCTTCTTGGCGCACCTCGCTGGGGCCGATTACCCTTTCGCACGTCTATGCCGGTGAAGATTATGACGCCCGGCTTGTTCAAGCCGGATGGGATTCACCCGGCTTCGACGATTCCAAATGGTCCGCCGCCGTCGAAACCCAGGGCCCCGGCGGAGAACTCCGCGGCCTCTCGTGCGCCGCGCCGCCCATCCGCACCTTTGAAGTCTTCAAACCCCTGTCCATGAAAAAACTCCGGCCCACCACCCAGGTCTACGACATGGGCCAGAACGCCGCCATCATCCCGCGCATCACCGTTAAAGGGCCCGCCGGATCGGTCATCCGAATCGTCCCTTCCGAACTGATCAAAGCCGACGGAACGCCCGACCGCAGTTCGTTCGGCAGCACCGCCAAAACACGCTACTGGCAATATACCCTTGCCGGCGCCGGCCAGTCCGAAAACTGGTTCCCAAAATTCTTTTATCACGGCGCGCGATATCTCGAAGTGGATTTTTTCCCCGCCCCCGGCAGCGATGAATTGCCGCAACTCGAATCCATCGAAAGCGTCGTCGTTCAATCCAGCTCCCCGCCCGTCGGGCAGTTTGCCTGCTCGAGCGAGCTGTTCAACCGCATTCACACGCTCGTTCGCTGGGCTCAGCGCAGCAACATGGTGAGCATCATGACCGATTGCCCCCATCGCGAAAAAATGGGCTGGCTTGAAGAAGACCACCTCAATGGCCCGTCCCTGCGATACGAATTTGATCTCGCCTCGCTCTTTACCAAAGTCACCAACGACATCGCCGACTCACAACTCCTCAGCGGCCTCGTGCCCACCACCGCACCCGAATACACCATCTTCGGCAAAGGCGAAGATCGCAATAATTTCGGCGATTCCCCCGAATGGGGCAGTTCCGCAATCCTCGTCCCCTGGCAGCAATATGAATTCAACAACGATCTCGATCTCTTGTCGCGCCGTTACAACGTGATGAAAGGATACGTCGAATTCCTGCGCGGCAAATCAAAAAACAATATCGTCTCATACGGCCTTGGTGATTGGTACGACATCGGCCCCAACCGCCCCGGCATCTCGCAGCTCACACCCAACTCCGTCACCGCCACCGCTGTTTATTATTCCGACGTGCAAGTCCTCGCCAAAACCGCCGCATTGCTTGGCAAGAAAGAAGACGCTCAGCAATACAACCAACTCGGCGCGCAAATCCGCGACGCGTTCAATCACCAATTCTACAATCCCCAAACCCACCAATACGCGACCGGCTCGCAGTGCGCCAACTCCATGGCTCTCGTCACCGGGCTCGCCGAAGACAGCAATCGCGCCGCCGTCCTCGACAACATCGTCAAAGACGTTCGCTCTGATGGCAACGCGCTCACCGCCGGCGACGTCGGCTATCGCTATCTCCTCCGCGCCCTCGCCGATGGCGGCCGATCCGATGTCATCTTCGACATCAACAACCAATCCGATAAACCCGGCTACGGTATGCAACTTAAGCGCGGCGCCACCAGCCTCACCGAAGGTTGGGATGCCCTCCGCACCTCTTCGCAGAACCATTTCATGCTCGGCCAGATTGTCGAATGGATGTATCACGATCTCGCCGGCATCCAGTCCGACCCCGCGGGCCCCGGCTTTAGAAAAATCATCATCAAGCCCGCCATCGTCGGCGATCTCAACTGGGTAAAAGCCAGCTACGATTCCATCAACGGAAAAATCGAAAGCATCTGGAGAAAAGAAAACGGCTCGCTCCGACTCGATGTCACAATCCCCGTCAACACCACCGCTGCCCTTTACATCCCCGCAAAATCCCCCGCCTCAATCACCGAAAGCGGGCATCCCCTCGATCAGGCCAAAGGCGTGAAGGTTCTAAAAAGCGACGCCAACACCGTTCAAATCGAAATAGGATCAGGCCAATACCAATTTGCCGTGAAATGACAGGGCACACAAAAAGCAAATTGACCCCCGGCGGCGTGG
>DATAPK010000350.1:0-3793 GCA_036265245.1 Tepidisphaeraceae bacterium
TCGCCCGAAGTTAAAAAAGAAAGATCCGCTCGAAAAAGCGCCGTTCAGCAGCCTGGCCCAGCAGCGCACGGTCGAGCGGCAGATGCAGAATCTTCTCGTCGATCTCAGCGAGATGGCCCGGCAGATGAACGCCCAGATCGACACCCGCGCCGCCAAGCTCGAACAGCTCATCAAAGAAGCCGACCAGCGAATCGCGCTATTAGGCAAACAATCTGGCTCATCGAATGGATCGCACATCGAACCGCCGGCCATGCCCGCGCCGGCGGCTTCCGCGCCCGAGATTCCGATGCCCGTCGATCCCCGGCACGCCGAGGTTTATTCACTGGCTGACCTCGGTCAGGACGCCAAGGAAATCGCCGCCCGCTTAAATCGGCCCAGCGGTGAAGTCGAATTGATTCTGGCGCTCCGCCCGCGGAGTTAAAACGGCTGACATTGAGAACGTTGGCAGTGGTGGGTACAACCTTTCGCCGTGGACCCGCTCTGGAGTATCTTTGCAACCCTCGGCCTGGTTTTCCTCAACGGATATTTCGTTGCGACGGAATTCGGCGCCGTCACCGCCCGGCAATCCCTGCTTGAAGAACTCGGCAAGAAAAGCTTCCTCGCCCGCCTCGCGCTGATCATCAAAAACAATCTCACCCTCTATCTATCTGCAACCCAATTTGGTGTGACCATGGCCAGCCTCGGGCTTGGCGCTGTGATGGAGCCCGCCATCGGCCACATCGTCTCGCCGCCTTTAAGTCTCTTTTTCTCTGATGAAACGGTTACGGTTATTGCATGGGTGCTTGCCTTCGCGATAGGAACATCGCTTCATATCGTGATGGGCGAACAGGTGCCCAAGAACTGGGCCATCCGAAACGGCACGCAATTCCTCCTTTTTCTCGCCGGCCCTTTGATCGTCTTCACTTACACCTTTTACCCGTTCATTTGGTTGCTCAGTGTCGCAACCACCGGCGTGCTGCGAATGACCGGCATGAAAAAAGGCAAAAACGCCGGCGTGCCGCATACCGCCGACGAGTTGCGGTCCCTTCTTGAAGAATCCATCGAGCAGGGCGCCATTCCCAAAGCGCAACAGCGTATCCTTGCCGGCGCTTTCCAATTCGGCGAACTCAAGGTTCGCCAGATCATGACGCCGCGAACGAATGTTGATTTTCTTTTTGTCGGCCAGCCCATCGGAAAAATGCTTGCCACCGTGCAGAAGAGCAACTTCACTCGCCTGCCGCTCTGCAAAGGCGATCTCGATCATGTGATTGGGCTGGTCCACATGAAAGATCTGTTCGTTCACCTCAAGCTCACGCCGGGCAAGCTGCGTTTCAGCGACGCCAAAACCCCTGACGGCGAAGCCATCGTCATTGCCGACGGCAAACCGGGCTCGGACGTGCACGTCATCGGGGCCGGTGATATCGACCTGCACGAAATCCGTCGCGATATTCTCTTCGTTCCCGCCGCGCTACCTGTTCCAAGGTTACTGCGGCAATTTCAAGTCAATCAGGTTCACATGGCCGTCGTCGTTGATGAATATGGCTCGACGCTCGGCATCGTTACGCTGGAAGATGTGATCGAAGAATTGGTCGGCGAAATCGACGATGAGTTTGACGCGGTTAAAAATACCGATTTCATCAAAGACGGCGAAAATTTTCGCGTGTCGGGCACGTATCCCCTGCATGAACTGCGTGAACGGCTCGAACTGTCGCAAATCGATGCGTCAGGCGAAGTGGACACCGTCGGCGGATACATTACCCAGCAACTCGCCCGCTTCCCGCGCGCCGGCGATACGGTTGAGCTTGGCGAATACACCGCGCGTGTTCTCGGCATCCAGCAACGCCAGGTCACGCAAGTGTTGATCGTGCCCAAAACCCAGCACGCGATGCGCACCGACGGGCCCGGCGAAGCGTAGATACACGAATTGACCCGGTGACTCTTTTGCGAATTGGCTGTACGTTGCTCGATTGATATTCTGATCTTCAGGAGCGAAACAGTGCCCCAACTCATCAATCCCAATCTTCACGTCATCCTGATCCATTATCCAATCGCACTTTTGTTCATCGGAACAGCGATCGAAGTTTTGGCGTTTATGTGGCGGCGAAGCTCGTTCCGCGCGGCGGGGCGATGGATGATCCTCATCGGCGCTCTCGCCACCATGCCCGCCATCACCACCGGCATGTATGCCGCCCGTCAGGCGATGGCGGCTGAAGACGCGGCGAGTTGGAGCGATCTCAAATCGCAGGCCCACCTCAGCGCCGAACAATGGGATCAGCTTAGCTGGCATATCCGCTTCAACTCCATTGCGGCGGGATTGCTTGCGCTCCTGGTCGTCATCTGGCTCGGCTCATCGGATCGATTCCGCCATAAAGCACACCCGATTTTTCTGATCGTATTGCTCGCGGCGGTTGGATTGATTGCCGCCGGCGCCTGGCGCGGCGGCGAGCTCGTCTATGCCCATTCCACCGGCGTTGGCATCGTCAAAGGCGGCTGGCCAACAAGCATGCCTGAATCTTCGCCGGCGACCACCCGCGCTGCCGCCGGTGGTCAGTGGGCGTTTGATGCGCTCAATGCGGCTAACACACAAGCTCAGCGGTTTGATGCAGCGCTCGATATTCATGCGATGCTCGCCGGCTGGGTGATCGCTTTTGCGCTGGTGACGCTGGGCCTTTCGCTTCGAGCGCTTTCTCCGTTGACCACTGAAAAAGGAGAGGATCTGGCGACCAGTGATGACGACATCGTCAACGCCATCGCGGGGCGGAGCGGCATGAATGAGAAGAAGGCGCTCGCTGTCCAGGAGAATGCGGATGTTGAATTGCAGCCGTTGCCGCATGTGCCGGCGGCGAGGTTTTGGTTGTTAACCGCACTGCTGGTCGTCGGGGCGGTTTTGTTTGGTTGGATGGTCGCCGGGCCGGGGTCGATGCAGGATGCGGTCAACATCTTCCAAAGCGAGCTTCGGCCCAAGGCGCATATTATTGCGGGCGTCAGCCTTCTTGTTTTGTCGTTAATCCTGGCGCTGGTGACGCGATTTGCCAGGCACAACAAGTTTTTGGTGGGGTGCTTTGCGATCCTTTTAACGCTCGCGCTGGCGGCGCAGGTTTGGTTTGGCTGGCTGCTGCTGTTTGACGCGAGCAAAGGTTCGCTTACGCATTTCAACTGATCGGCTACATCGGATCGACACTATCGACGTCCATCCAGTAGACGTGGGAAACCTTGCCTTGGTCGCGGGTTACATTCACATGGAGTATTCCCTTGACCTTTACCAGCCCACTGTAATATTCCAAATTTGCCTTTTGCGCTGGGGTTGAATGGATGAAATGCTGCACTTGCGGCGGGCCATTGAAGCAGCATTTGGCGATTGAATAACACAGGTCAAATGAACCCACCTCCTGTCCGGCAGACTGACCGACGTACATTTCTCCGTATGCAACGATTTTCTGCCCATCCAGATCGCGCCATTTTTTCGGGACATCGTTCACGGTGCCGTTGGTCTGATCGAAGGGGAAGACGCTCATTGCCTTCAAGTCCACTTCCTTGTATCCGCCGCCGATGTCCTTGATGCCGCCATGGACGGCCGAGTCGAGATAGATGTAGACGGGGTAGCCGATCAGCGCGAGCATCACGCCGAAAAAGAGAATCATTCGGATGTTGATTCGCTCGGAAAGGGGAACTTTAACTGCGGTATCCATGGTTTTTCTCTTACTTCGCTGCGGGCTTCACGCTTGAGCATTGGATCTCGAAAATGCTGACGATAAAGCCGTCTTCCTTTTTCTCATCCACCGATAATTTGCCCTGCACGGAAATCTCGTCGGGA
>DATAPK010000351.1:0-5109 GCA_036265245.1 Tepidisphaeraceae bacterium
GCATGGGATCTTCCACCTTCATCGACACTGTGATCTGGTCCAGAAGCTGAACGCGCAGATTCTTCACCTGCACCTGCGTCAGCCGATCCGCCAGATCGTGTCGCAAACTCTCTTTCACATCCTCAAACTTCACAGCCTTGGGCTCAATCCGCTTCTCCAGCAGAATCAGATGATAGGCATCTCCCGCCTGCACCGTATCAGAAACCTCCCCCGGCTTCAGCGAAAACGCGACATCCTTAAACACCTGCGGATACCCTGCCGCGTTGCGCGAAAACGGCGGCAATTCCCCACCCATCGGGCCCGTCGTCTGGTTCCGGCTCACCTTCCGCGCCACCTCGTCAAACGGCTCTCCCGCCGCCAGCATCCGCTTGGCCACCGCGATTTCCTGCGGATTGGAACATTGAATGTGCCGGATCTGAACCGTCTCGCCGTACAACACCTTGAATGCTTCCTGAAGCTTCTCATCATTGATGCTCGCCTCGACCAGCGGCTGGGCGATCTTCCGAAGATACGCGTTGGTCTCCAAAATAATGTCAAACTCCGGCCGGCTCACATGCTGCTGCATGAGAAACTGATCCAGCAACTGCGCATAATCCTCTTTCTTCGCTTCCAAAAACATCTTCGCCAGCGTCGCATCATGCTCAGCCGCAATATCGTCCGGCGTCACCACCAACCCAAGCTTCGCCGCCTGCTGCTTCGCCATTTCCAACGTGGCCGTGTTAAGCAGAACATTCAGTCCATACCCTTCAATCAAAGGCTTAACGATCTGCGAACGCGTGATGTTGATCTTATCGATATGCGCGATAACCGGATCGGCCTCATCGATCGCTTCAATCGGCGCCGTATTCGACGCCCCAGTCTCCGCTGGCGAACCCGCCTTCGCCAGCGGCTGCACATCGCGCGGCCCATCCGTCCGCTCGCCGTCCGATCCACAACCGGCGACAAGCAACACCGCAACCAACATAACCTGCGACTTCTTCAACAAATCCGTCTCCTGCCTCAAAGATCGCAGTATCGAAACGCCCTTCCCCACTGTCAAGCAACTCGCGATTGTGCGCATGCTTATAAAGCCGCCACCATTGGTGGCGGACCACCGCAATCATAATCCCTCACGCATTCTTTACCTGATCTGAATTGCGATCTTCGCCCAATCACATTAGAAAACCCTTTATGAAGTTTCGATGCCTCGCCTTTGCCGTGATAATTTTAATTTCCTGCGATGTGCACGCCGCCTCCCCCGACCGCCCCGAACCCCAGATCAAGCGAGTCCTCATCATCAGCATCGACGGCCTTCGCCCCGACGTCCTCTTACGCGCCCAAACACCGCATCTTCATGCCATGATGGACCACGGCAGCTTCACCATGTGGGCCCGCACCACAGCCCAATCCATCACCCTCCCCTCCCACGTCAGCATGCTCACCGGCGTCACGCCCGAAGTGCACGGCATCCTCTGGAACTCCGAACTGCCCCTCGAAAGGCCCGTTTATCCCAACGCCCCAACCCTTTTCGAGCTCGCCCGCCGCGCCGGTTACACCACCGCCATCGCCGCTGGCAAAAACAAATTCTCCGTCTTCGACAAACCCGCTGCCCGCAACGAACCCGCCGCCCTAAGCTGGAAATACATCACCACCTCCGACAAAACCGACGACGCCGAAGTCACTCGCAACGCCCTTGAAATTTTGCGTGAGCATCAACCCGAAGTGATGTTTGTGCATCTCCCCCAATGCGACAACGTCGGCCACTCCACCGGCTGGGGCACGCCCGAGCAACTCGCCACTGTCTCCCACGCCGACGATTGCATCGGCCAACTCGAAACCGCACTCGACGAACTAAGACTCTCCGATTCAACCATGATCCTCGTCACCGCCGACCACGGTGGCGCCGGCCGCACCCACGGCCCCGAAGACCCCCGCAGCCGCACCATCCCCTGGATCGTCACCGGCCCAGGCATCCGCAAAAATTTCGACCTCACCCGCCTCGGCAAAGAATACGACATCACTACCTTCGACACCTTCGCCACCGCCTGCTACGTCCTGGGCATCCCCCTCAACCGCCGCATCGACGGCAAACCCATCCAGCAAATCTTCATAAACCACGAAATGCTCGCCGGCACCTCCGACCCCTCCATGGCGCCCGCCACCATGCCCAGCAACTGACCCCGCTTATCGTAGCCCCGGACGCAAGTCCGGGGACACCCCCAACTCGTGTTCTAAACTACCATTACCTTTGCCCTCCCATATTTTCTTCCAAAACCAATCGCAAATCCGCAATCCAAAATCTAAAATAGAAATATGTCCATCGTCGGCCACGGCATCGACATCGTCGAAACCTCCCGCATTCGCCGTCTCCACGAAGACCACGGCCAGCACTTCCTCGACCGCTGCTTCACCCCTCTCGAACAAGCCTACTGCTCGCGCAACCCCAAGCGCTATTTCGAGCATCTCTCCGGAAGATTCGCCGCCAAGGAAGCCATCCTCAAAGTCCTCGGCACCGGCTGGCGCGGCGGCATCGCCTGGACCGACATGGAAATCCTCCCCGAACCCTCCGGCCAACCCAAGCTCACCCTCACCGGCGAAACCCTCCGAATCGCAAACGACCTCGGAATCGCCCACTGGCACCTCAGCATCAGCCACATCGAAACCCACGCCACCGCCAGCGCCATCGGTTTACGGCGAGAATAAATGCGATAATCCTTCGCTTACCCCTGCATTTGGTCATTCGGGTTTGGTCATTCATTGGTCATTCTAGTTTGGTCATTTCGGATTTCATGATGTAAAGAATACTTGACATTATGTATTGTTTAGCTAACATCATCAAAATCCTATCAAAGGAGCAATTTCCATGACCGCAACCCAAAAACAGCACACCTTCAACCTCATCGTGATCGCCATCACCTTCGCCCTGTTCTTCGCCGCCGCCCCCTTCATCGGCGTCACCCACGCCGGCGGATTCCTAGGCCTCATGGGCTTCCTCGGATTCGGCATCTTCTTCCTCTGGAAGCGCGGCCAATCCACCCAAGTCATCGCCGACGAACGCGACCGCGCCATCCAGCAGCGCGCCTTCCACGTCGCCTTCGCCATCTTCTGGGCCATCTTCGTCCTCGCTTGCGTGGGAGCGTGGCTGATCTACGGCGACAACGGCGCCATCCCCATCCGCTTCCTCCCAGTCATCATGTACTGCTCCTGGGGCCTTTGGCAGGCCACCCAATCCATCGCTGTCCTAATCCAATACCGAACCGCCTAACTCTTTCGTGTAGCCGCGAGCTTGCTCGCGGTTTCAACGATCAATTTAAATGGAACTCACCAACCAACTCCGCCGCCTCCGTTTCGATAACAACGAAATGACCCAGGAATCCCTCGCCCAAAAAGTCGGTGTCACCCGCCAAACCATCATCGCCATCGAATCCGGAAAATACGCCCCCTCCCTCCCCCTGGCCCTGCGATTAGCCCAAGTATTCGATCGGCCCGTCGAAGAAGTGTTCGCCTTCGCCGGGAACGGGAAACGGTAAATTTTCCACTTTGCACAAAAACTGTGCTACACTCTTTTTGTGCAAGGAGCATCCTTATGGCCAAAAATGTCACACTTCGTTTGGACGATGCAATCCTCCAGAAAGCTCGACATGAAGCGGTGCAGCAAAATCGCTCGCTATCCCAATGGCTCGCCGACCTGATCCTTCAGGCGGTTTCGCGCGATTCAGACTTCACCTCCGCCAAACGCCGGGCGATCAAGCGATTGAAGAAAGGGCTCGACCTTGGTGGCAAGCCGCTTACTCGAGACGAAATCTATGCAGAACGCATCCGTCTTCGTTGATACCAATATCCTGGTCTACGCTCACGACCGCTCTGCTGGAGATAAGTATCTCATGGCAAAGGAAAAGGTGCTTTCTCTTTGGCAACATGCGATTCCACCAGCAGTCAGCGTACAAGTGCTTCAGGAGCTCTATGTCACTCTGGTTCGCAAAAAGCTGTCTGCCAAAGAATGCAAAGAATTCGTGGCCGACTATATGCAATGGACTGTTATCTCTAATGATCCGCCGCTTCTGATGGAAGGAATATCCCTCACGGAACGATGGAAAATATCGATGTGGGATGGCTTGATCATTGCCGCTGCCCAGCGCGCCAACGCAAGCGTCATCTGGAGCGAAGACCTGAACGATGGCCAAAACTACGGTGGCGTGCGCGTCATCAACCCACTTCGATAACCAACAAAACGGGCCACCGCTTCAAAAAACAGTGGCCCGCTCAATCTTTTCAATCACGCAACGACCAATTCACCGCCGCTTATTCCCCATCAACCGCAGAATAAACAAGAACAGGTTGATGAAATCCAGATAAAGCATCAGCGCGCCGCTGATGCTCAGTCTCGCCGCCATCGCCGGATTATTCTCCGTCTGCATCGCATAGATCTTCAACTTCTGCGTGTCGTATGCCGTCAACCCCACGAACAGCAGCACGCCCACGCACGAAATCACCAGATCCATCGGCCCGCTGTGCATGAACATATTCACCACAATCGCAATGACCAGCCCGATCAACGCCATCATCAAAAACGTGCCGAATCGCGTGAGATCAGCCTTGGTGACAAAGCCATACAAACTCACCACGCCAAACGTTCCCGCCGTGATCAAAAACGCCGACGCAATCGTCGAGTGGGCGTACACCAGAAAAATCCCCGCGAAAAAAGCGCCGTTGATCGCCGCATAAAGCATGAACAACGCCGTCGCCACGCCCGTGCTGATTCGATTGATCGCCCCACCGATCGCAAGCACCAGTCCAATCTGCAAAATAAACAAAATCCAAATACCCGCCCCCATGCTCATCAGAATCTCCGGCCGCTGCGACAGGAACCACGCCACCACCGCCGTCAGCGCCAACCCCGCCGCCATCCACGCATAAACCGCATTAAAAAAAGTCCCCATCGTCGACGTCCCGACATTGGATTGATAATTCAATTCTTGGGGCTGCCCAAACGGGCTTGGCATTCGTGACATAGAATTCTCCTGTTAATTCGCTTCAATCTTATCGGCCAACTCACCCCCGCGTCCACTAATTCAAGAAACACAAACAAAAGAAGTTGCTGGTTGTTGGTTGCTATTTGCTACTGGATGC
>DATAPK010000352.1:0-8934 GCA_036265245.1 Tepidisphaeraceae bacterium
CGATGGTGCAGATGTCGCCGGATGAGATCAGCGAGATTTTTCTCAAAGAGGCCAGCGAGGAACAGCTCAAATATCTAAACCCCATCGCCAAGTTCGCGCAGGAAACGATCGACTGCTCAATCGGCATCTGGGGCGAAGAAAACACCCGCGCCCTGAGCAACTGCGACCCTAAACGGATGGGCATTCGATCCGCGGCGCGCAAGCCGATCTTTGACATCTTTATGAACCGGGCCGCGACGGGTTCGCTCAAATGGTCGGGCACGCAATATCCCACGCAAGCATCGGCCCAAGACGCCGAGATGAGCCTGGCGGAGTATGAGGATTTTGTGTTCAGCGCGGGCTTGCTAAATCACCCTGATCCGGTTGCCGCATGGAAGCAGGTCAGCCAGCGGCAGCAAAAGCTCGCGGATTTTCTGAATGGCAAGAGCGAATATCACGTCGTCGCCAAGAATGGAACCGATGTGCGGATGAGCGTCGCGGGGCACAAGTGGATTAACTGCGATGGTCACGAAAATTTCCCCGACGGTGAAGTATTCACCGGGCCGGTGATTGATAGCGTGAATGGGCGGATCAATTTCAGCTTTCCTGCCGTGCATCATGGCCGCGAGTGCGATGGCGTGAAGCTTACTTTCAAAAATGGCAAAGTGATCGACGCCAGCGCCGCCAAGGGCCAGGATTTTCTTTTCAGCATGCTCGACATGGACGCGGGCAGCCGATTCCTCGGAGAATGCGCCATCGGCACGAATTACAGCATCACGCGCTACACGCGAAACACGCTCTTCGACGAAAAAATCGGCGGCACGGTGCATTTTGCCCTGGGCGCTGGATATCCCGAAACCGGCAACAAGAATGAATCGGGCCTGCACTGGGATATGGTCGTCGATCTGCGCGAAGGCGGGTTTGCGGAAATCGACGGCGTGAAGGTGAATGTGGACGGGAAATTTACGAAGGAAGAATGGCCATGTCCCAAGCGATAATTCGCCTTGCGACCGATGCTGATCTTGTCGCGATCAACGACATCTATAATTACTACGTTTTCAGTTCCACCTGCACTTATCAGGAGGAAGCCGAACCGATCGAGGGCCGGCGAAACTGGTTGGCCAAGCATGGCGAGAAACATCCGGCGACCGTTGCGATCCTGGATAACAAAATTGTCGGCTGGGGATCGCTGTCGCCCTATCACACCCGGTGCGCTTATCGCAACAGTGTCGAGAACTCGGTTTACGTGCATCACGAATTTCATCGCAGGGGAATTGGGGCGGTGCTTTTGAAGGATTTGATCGATCGCGCCCGCATAATTGGGCATCACACAATCATTGCGGGGATCGATGGAGAGCAGCAAGCGAGCATGGCAATCCACCAGAAATTTGGATTCGTGAAAGTCGCCCATTTGAAGCAGATGGGCTTTAAATTCGGCCGTTGGCTGGACGTGATTTACATGCAATTGATGCTATGAACAATCAGCCATAGATCATTGACGTGCGCCAACCAACGCCGGATGATTATCCCATCGGGAAGACGTCGACCATCTCGGATCGGGCCATGGCGAAGGATGCGAACATTGCAGGATCACCCTTGTTACGCCAGCAGTACGACGTGTTGCTGGGGCTGCCGGATTCATTGGTCTCCTGCCACAATATCGATCAACTCGTCGATGGACTGTCCAAGTGCCTGGGGGATCTGACTCGTTCCAATTTTTTCGCCATCCATCTCCCTGTTGAAAACGAAACGGCGGTGGTGATGCACGTTGCCGAAGTAGATGGCCCATTGCGATTGCAAAACAATCCGGGGATTCCCATTGGGCAATCCCCCGCGGGAATGGTTTTGCGCACCCAGCAAATGCTGAACGTGCTGGATTATGAATCAGAGACGCGCTGGCCTCTGACGCGGGAAATGTGCACGCAACTGGAAATCAAAAGCTTTACGATGTTTCCCCTGACGACAGCGCGGCGGCGTGTTGGGGTGATGACCTTCGCAAGCCGGCAATCCAAGCTCTTCTCCGAAGATGAAGTGGCATTTCTTGCCCAGGTCGCGCGTCAGGTAGCCATCGCGCTGGAAAATGTCTTGAACATCGCGCACCTCAGCCAGGCTCGGAAAGATCTCTGCACAGAGCGGGATCGTGTTCGGCTGTTGCTCGATCTCAATAACACCTGCATCACCCACACCGACATTCGAGAGATGTTCCAGGCGTTCTCCAGACGGCTGCGCAGCGAGATGAATCATCGATATGCCGCTCTGCTGATTCACGATCCCAGGAAAAATGATCTGGTGATGACTGCGTCGGAAACGGATAACACGCCGAGTGTCTTGCCGATGGGATGGAGATTCTCTGACAAGAGCACACCTTCCAGCCTGGCATTTTCGACCCGACTGCCGCAGGTCGCCGACATCGATGGTGTTGCCAAATACGAGCCCCACGTCATCAAGGTCCTTGAGGCGATGGGGGTGCGCTCGCTATGCGCGATTCCTCTGCTGCTGGGGGATCGGGCGCTGGGTGTTTTCGCCACGGGAAGCATCGATCTGAATGCCTTCGACTCCGACACCGTGCAGATGCTCACGCAGGTGGGCGATCAACTCAGCATCGCTGTCGCCAATGCTCTGGCATTCGAGCAAATCGAAGAACTGCGCAAGCGGGTGGCCGAAGAGAAACTTTATCTCGAAGATGAGGTGAAAACGCAGTACAACTTTGAAGAGATCGTGGGGAAAAGTGCCGCCCTGTCGCACGTGCTCAAACAGGTGGACGTCGTCGCGGGGACGGACGCAACCGTGATCATCACTGGTGAAACCGGCACCGGCAAGGAGTTGATCGCCCGCGCAATCCACAACCGCAGCCCGCGTCGCGATCGTACCTTCATCAAGATCAACTGCGCCGCCATCCCCGCTCCGCTTCTTGAGAGCGAATTGTTTGGCCATGAAAAAGGGGCATTTACCGGCGCTCTGTCAAAGCGAATCGGGCGATTCGAGCTGGCCGATGGAGGAACGCTTTTTCTTGACGAGATCGGCGACACCCCGCTGGAGATTCAAACCAAGCTACTGCGTGTTCTTCAGGAGCGGGAATTCGAGCGGCTTGGCAGCTCGGAAACGATCCGCACGGACGTGCGGCTGCTGGCGGCCACCAATTGCGACCTGGATTCGATGGTGGCGTCTCGATCATTCCGAGCTGATTTGTTTTATCGCCTGAATGTTTTTCCCATCCGCATGCCCGCTCTGCGCGAACGGCTGGAGGACTTGCCTCTGCTCGTGCAATTCTTTGCCGATCGCTCGGCGCGGCGAATGAAGAAGCGCATCGGCACGGTGTCGCCGGACTCGTTGCAGGCCATGGCGGAATATCACTGGCCGGGAAATCTGCGAGAACTCGAAAACTTTGTCGAACACGCGGTGATTCTTTCTACTGGCCCCACGCTTGAGTTGCCGCTGGCCGAATTGCGCTGGGCACCGCAGCCTTCCGTTTCGCCGACACGATCGGTCCTTAAGGATGCCGAACGCGACCACATTTTAGGCGCCCTGCGCGATACGCGGTGGATTATCGGCGGCGCCGACGGCGCCGCGGCGCGCCTTGGTCTCAAACGGACCACTCTTCAATCCCGCATGAAAAAGCTTGGCATCTATCGCCCGGTTTGAGAATGCCTGATGCCGAAATATCGTCACCTGCCGGAGATTCGGCACTTCGGCACTTGGACTTGTATTCTGCATCACCAAATTCGTTGCATCGCAAAGACTTATTATTTCAAGACTTGCCCTCGTTATCCAAGCCTTAGATTGTTAGTGGCCCGGCGCTTGCTCTGTAAGCCCTTCCCGCTTGGCGGCGGGAGGAAACTTTACGGAGGTTTGATGCCCCGAATTTTCATCATTGAAGACAACGCAAGTCTACGGACCCTGCTGCTCAGGGTCTTTCATCAGCTTGGGCACGATGTGTTGGGATTCTCGGATGGGCAAGAGTTTCTGGATGCTTTGAGTCGGCCGGACTTTATTTATCCGGACGCGATTCTGACGGATCATATGATGCCTTCCATCAGCGGCCTGGAAATGCTGCAACAGCTTCGCCGAAACCCGGATTTGGCGAACACGCCGGTGATCGTCTTCTCGGCCGTCGATGACGACGCACTCAAAAAGCAATTTTTCCAGGCAGGCGCTGCGGATTTCATTGTCAAAGGATCGATCGGGATCAAGGATCTGGAACACTATTTGGGGAAGCATTTCCGGGACAACTCCGAATCCGTGACGAAATTCAACCCTGCAATTTGAAGCGTCAAAACCTTCCCGGATTCGGGTATAATCCAGGCGGTGAAAGAATCGGCGGGAACTACTTTTCGCGGCCGGGTTGCGTGGGCAATGACGTTGCTCGTTGCAGCGTCGCTTTCGGTGGCGGTGATCGGCATCTGGGGCGTCGTTCGCATGCACCAGGATTTCAGCGTCGCGCTTCAGGGATATCAGCAGCTTCGCGAAGTTTACGAAGTGGGCGTGAACGTCGAGCAGGCGAGGCAATCGCTCCAACAAAATCCGCAGAACATTGCGGGATCGATCAATGGTGCGGACCTCGCCCTTTCGCGGCTCGAAATGTTTACGACAACGCGGAACGACTGGATGAGCGGATCGCAGTCGGTTGCCCAGCAACTTCAGAGCGATCTGTCGGATGCGGTCAACGCGGCGGATTCGAGCACCCGGACCGATGCGCTCGATAATGCGCTGGCACATATTGCAACGCTCGCCTCGCAGGTGCGCACGACGATTCAGACTCATCAGACGGCCACCGATCAGGAACGCAAGCTCACGATCGAATTGATCAGCATTTTTTCGGGCACATTCGTGCTGCTCGCGATTTGCGTGGGTGTGTTTCATTATCGCAGCGTTGTCAATCCGGTGGATCAATTCGCGGCGGCGGTGCGGGAATTTGCATCCGGACATCTTGATCGCCGGGTCACGCCCGGCGGGGGTCGGGAATTTTCGCAGCTTGCGCGGGATCTCAATCACATGGCCGACGAGTTGCAGGCGCTCTATCATCAGCTTGAGGAGAAGGTGGCCGAGAAAAGCCGCGAATTGGTTCGGTCCGAAAGGCTCGCGAGCGTCGGTTATCTGGCGGCGGGTGTGGCACATGAGATTAACAATCCGCTTGGCATCATCGCGGCTTATGCGGAGCGGGCGATGCAGCGGCTGCGGCGAGGATCGATGGATGAAGCATCGAACGAGAGCGTGCAGCAGGCGTTTACGATCATTTGCGAGGAAGCGTTTCGATGTAAAGAAATCACCGACCGCCTGCTGACCATGGCGCGCGGCGGAAGCGAGAATCGAAAGATCGTTTCGATTGCGGCGCTGGCGCAGGAAGTGGTTGCGATGATCGCGGGGCTGCCGCAATTCAAGCAGGCGCATCTCACGCTGGAATGCGATGAGGATCGTGAGAAACTGGCGGCAGAGGTGAATGATGCGGAGATCAAACAGGTGTTGCTCAACTTGATTGTGAACGCGGTGGAGGCGATCGACGATCAGGGCAAGGTCAGCGTGAAGATTGGGAAATCTCGCGATGGAATTGAGATCGCCGTGGAGGATAATGGTAAGGGGATGGAGAGCGAGACGCTGCAGCGGGTGTTCGAGCCGTTTTTTTCGCGGAAGAGATCGCAGCGGCCTGGGACGGGATTGGGATTGTCGATCTGTCATGCGATTGTGGAATCGCATGGCGGGAGATTGATCGCGGCCAGCGATGGGGTTGGCAAAGGCAGCCGATTTGTGATGACGCTGCCGGTGGCAAAGAAAATGGAAATTGCGCGTGTCTGATATCGCTTCAAAAACGCTTCGCGTGCTGGTCGTCGAAGACGAACGGCGGCTGCGCGCGGTGCTGCTGGACATGATCCCCGAGCTTGGATTTGATGCGTCGGGCGCATCGTCGGCGGAAGAGGCGATGTCGATCATGGCTGAAAACCCCCATGAAATTCTGCTGCTCGATCTGCAATTGCCCGGCATGAGCGGGATGGATTTTTTCGAGCAGGTTCGGCAGCGCTGGCCGGGGACGCAGGTGGTGATTCTTACGGCGTTTGGCGATCTTGAGGCGGCGCGGCGGGCGATTCATCTGGATGTGGTGGAATTTCTCAACAAGCCGTTTCATTTGTGTGATATCGAGCGTGCGTTTGATCGGGCACGGAAGCGATGCTTGCAGGCGGCTGGGAGACTTGATGGGCATTCCAACTCGCGGCCGATCGATGGGAATGAGTCGTCGCTGACGCTGGCGGAATCGGAGCGGCGGCTGATATTGACAGCGCTGCAGCGACATGCGGGGAATCGCACGGCGGCGGCGGAGGAGTTGGGGATTAGCCGGCGCACGCTGCACTATCGGCTCGCGGAGTATAAGGATCGCGGGTGGCAGGTTGAGTGAGAAAACATGGTCACTGAAGTGACCCCGCCGGTGGGTTTGTTTCTTTCTGGACATTTTCCCCCTTCTTTCGAGTTATGCGATTGCGGCGACTACTTTCTTTGCTGCGTCGGTGAGATCCGTAGCAGCTTGCAATGTTGGTAGTTCGTTCTTTGCCCCGGCGAGGATTTCTCTCGCTTTTTCTACGTTGGTTCCTTCAAGTCGAACGACAACCGGAACTTTGAAACCGATAGACCTGCCGGCTTTTACCAGGGCATCGGCGATGACGTCGCATTTGGCGATGCCGCCGAAGATGTTGACGAGGATGCCTTTGACTTTTGGGTCGGAGAGGATGATGGAGAAGGCTTCGACGGCACCTTCGGGGGTGACGGAGCCGCCGACGTCGAGGAAGTTGGCGGGCTCGGAGCCGTGGAGTTTGATGATGTCCATGGTGGCCATTGCGAGGCCGGCGCCGTTGACGAGGCAGCCGATGCTGCCGTCGAGGGCGATGTAATTCAGGCTGGCTTTTTTGGCGCGGACGTCGAGGGGTTTTTCCTGGGATTCATCTTCCATTTCGACGATGTCTTTGTGGCGGAAGAGTGCGTTGTCGTCGAAATTAAATTTGGCGTCGATGGCTAAAAGCTTGCCCTCTTTGGTGATGACGAGCGGGTTGATCTCGGCGAGGGATGCGTCGGTTTTGATGAAGGCCTTGGCGAGATTCATCATGATCTTTGCGGCTTCGCCGGCGAGTTTGTCTTTGAAGCCGAGTTTGTAGGCAAGGTCGCGGGCTTGGAAACCTTGCAGGCCCATGAGGGGATGCAGGGGTTCTTTGAGGACTTTTTCGGGGGATTTTTTGGCGACTTCTTCGATTTCAACGCCGCCCTCGGCGGAGGCGATGAGGGTTGCGGTGCCGCGGGCGCGATCGACGGTGATGCCGAGATAATATTCCTTGGCGATGTCGACGCCGGGCGCGACGATGAGGACAGAGACGGGGACGCCTTCGGGGCCGGTTTGATAGCTGACCATGCGATGAGAGAGCATGAACTTGGCGGCATCGCGGGCCTCGTCGGCGGATTTGACGAGCTTGACGAAGCCGGCCTTGCCGCGGCCGCCGGCGTAAACCTGGGCTTTGACGACACACATGGGCTGGGCGAACGTTTTGAAAGCGGCGGCGGCTTCGTCGGGGGTGCGGACGACTTCCGCGGGAGGAATGGGGACGCCGGCGTCGGAGAGGATTTGTCGGGCCTGATATTCGTGGATTTTCATGTTGAGGGGGAGGATAGCGGAGAGTCGAGGGGCACTCAAACGCAGACGGCCCAGATTGCCGGGGCCGCCTAAGTTTGGGTTCGTTTTTTCCAATTGAATGTTGAGGGTGGAATGTGGATTGTTGATTTTTGGTGGGGAAACGAGGGAATTCGGCGAGGCTGGGAGGATGCAATGGGTTCGTTTTTTCAGAATGGAGCGTTGGATGGATTGATCCCACGGCAAGGCTGTGGGCTTTGGGGGAGTCTCAATTGGTGGGCGCAGTTGAGACGATCGTGGGCGATGGGGAATGGCGGGGAATTTTGGGGAAACAGTTGTGAGTTTGGATTTGGATGGATGAGACATGGACACTCTACCCCCCTTTCGTGCGAGCGAGCGGTTGTGATGGCGAAACGCTCGACGGGGGATTTTAGGAGGGGATTGGGGGTTTGTCGGCGGCGGGAAGGTTTTTTTGATATCTTGAGGATTTTGGGTTTGCTAAACCGCAAGCGGAAAGGGAAGACTCCATTAGTCATTGAAGTTGATTTTTCTTTCGCCGTTTGAGTAGTGCGGCGAGGGATAATTCTCCGGGGACGCCGATGCCGACGAGCATGGAAGGGGCGATGAAATCATTCAGTACATTCGAATGCGTTTAATGCTGATTAGAAAAATCGTTTTCTGCCGAGGAGGAGCAGACTTAGCAGGCAGGCGGCGGATGGCTCGGGCAAGGCGGTGACGGTGACGGTGAAGCTGCCGGGATTGCCGGACCATTGAAAGGCGTCCATGGGGCCGAGGAAAAGTCTTGTTGCTCCTGCCGGTGCGATGAAGAATTGGGTTGGGCCGGCGGAGGTTATGCCGTCGCCGATATAAAATGGCTGGCGCAATTGCGGGGAGAGGCTCGCGAAATCTCGCTGTGCGCTGGAGGTGAAATCCAGGGCGGATGGGGGCGAGAAGGAACTAGGTTGGTTGTCGTCGAGGAAGACTCCGACGAGGCCGATGAGTGGTGCGGTGAGGTCGGCGATTCCATTTTCAGCGCCGGGATTTCGGGAGACGATGTGATCGGTATTGCCCTCGGGGCCGAAAAAAGGTGCGCCGGTTCCTTTTGCGACCTGGCCGGTGCTTGTGAAGAAAAAGATACGGCCGCCGGTGACGGATAGGCCGGTGACCTGGGCGGGCGAGTGTCCTGGGGCCAGGTCGCCCAGGCCGGCGGTTGAACCATCGGGCATTCCGGCGAGCCATGGGTTTGCGCCGCCACTTACGGTGACTCGGGTGCTGGCAGCCTGCGCGAGGGGTGCAGCGGCGAACAATGCGCAAGCTAAAAATAGAGATGCGAACCGGTGCATTTCTCTCCT
>DATAPK010000353.1:0-4447 GCA_036265245.1 Tepidisphaeraceae bacterium
GCCGGTTCCGACGACACAACCGACGACGCAGAACCGATTCTTATAACGGAACTATCGTAGCCATGAACGCGAGTTCATGGACGAAGAACCTCGAACTCGCGTTCGGGGCTACGATATTCATTTATCCAAGTAATAGAACTAAGCGGCGATTTGTTGGCGCAGGGCGGATTTGTTGTTGTGGATGACGACGGTTTCCCAGAGATCAATGCTTTCTAGCTTGAAACGGTAGTCGATGTCCAAACCGGTGCGGCGAATCAGTTCACCCAGGGCTAGATCGCTGCGCCATCCCAGCTTGGTGCAGAGGGGGCAGGCCCATTTTTCGATCATCGCGATGAAGCGATTGGTGGATTGGAAATGATTGAGCATGACGATGCGCGCGCCGGGTTTGGCGACGCGCTGGGCTTCGCGGATGACTCGGGCGGGATCGCTCACCACGCTGATGACGTGGCTGACGAAGATGGTGTCGAAGGTGTCGTCGGCGAAGGGTAGTTCGAGGGCGTTGGCTTGGAAGACGGTTACATGCTGGAGATCGCGTTCGCGAATGCGTTGGCGGGCCAGGCGCAACATGCCGGAGGAGAGATCGACGCCGATGATTTTGCCTCGGCGGGGGTAATAATTGAGGGAAGCGCCGGTGCCGATGCCGAGATCGAGGACCAGATCGGTTTCTGCGATGTTCATGTGGTTGACGGCCCGCTCAACGCGGCGGCGAACGAGCCGGCCAAAGGTGGCGTCGTAAACCAGCGATTGAAGATCGTAAATCTTGCGTGTGGTGGATTCCTGCATCGGCGAACTTCCTGTCCTTGCGACCGAATGTAATGTACGGAACTGGGTTTGCCAAGTTCGGAAAATGGTTTGAGAGCTTAATCGAGGAGCGGCTTGTGGCAGATAAAGAGACCGCGAAATCGCGATGGCGCAAAGGAAACCGCGAAGAACTCAATTTGATTGCTGCCCTTCGCAACATTTTTCGCGATATCGCGTTTTCGCGGTCTTTTCTTTTTGACGCATCAAATAACAGAGAAATCCTGATAAATCAGACGTTACATCCCCACTCTTAATCCTGCATAGCGGCGGCGGCGGTATCGAGGAGCCAGGTGATTTGGCCGTCTATGGGCTGAACGAACTGGATGGGCAGGCGATGCGGGTCGCGGGGTCCTTGGAGGACGTCTTTCAATGCGGCGGCTTTGGCGGCGCCGGCGACCATGACGATGATATTCTGGGATTTGTTGATAAACGGGAAGGTCATGGTGATTCGCCAGCTTTTGCCGGTGGTGGAATGCTCGGCGTAGTTGGCAACGACGCGATGGTCTTTTTCATCGACCGCGGCAGTACCGGGGAAAAGGGAGGCGGTGTGACCGTCATCGCCCATGCCGAGGAGATTGAGATCGACGCCGCGGTCGCCGAAATGATCTTTGAGCATCAGGCCATATTCCCTGGCGGCTTCGTTGGGGTCGATTTCGCCGCGCATGCGGTAGACGTTGTCGCGCGGGATGGGGACTTTGCTGATGAGGGCTTCGTCGGCCATGCGGTAGTTGCTTTCGGGATGAGTTGGCGGGACGCAGCGCTCGTCGCCGAAGAAGAGATCGATGGCAGGCCAATCGAGCTTGGTGACGAATTCGGGGGAGGCGAGCAGCGTGTAGAGGGTTTTGGGGGTTGAGCCGCCGGAAAGCGCGATGGAGAAGCGGCCGCTGGCTTCGATGGCTTCTTCGGAAAGCCGGACGATGCGATTGGCGGCGTCGCGGGCGATGGCATTGGCGTCGGGGAGAACTTTGATTTCGGGTTCGTTCATTTCGCAATTATCTTTACCGGCAAATTGGGATAGATCAATTCCCCTTTCCAGATCGTGGTTTGGTCCACCGTTCCGTGGGCGACTTTTTGGCTACTGCGGAGGATAAGGTCGATCGAAGGCGGCGGCGGAGCATCGACGCCGCTGGTGAAGGAATAGGTCGCATTCTGGTTGGTATTCGAGGCATTACAGGTAAGCGAATAAATCGGATGCTCTTTGCCATCCCACCGGCCGATCACATCGAAGGCGACATCGCACGGTATGAAGGTAATTTTGAATTCGCCGCCTATGACGTGAGAGGCTTCATAGTGAAAAGACTGTGGCGTGATCCCCGCGTGAATCTGTGGGGCGAGCGTGGGATCGTCGATCAGTTTGATATCTTGGGGCGTGGCGATGATTTCAAAGGTTGTGGAGAGGTCGCGATCCTCCTGATTGATCAATTGGCTTTGGGCAGGGTCGCCCATTGGGCCGTTGTAGAAGGAGATACGGACGAGGGCGGTCAGTTCATGCTTTCCGAGGGTTGCGAATTTAACGCTTGATCCCATTGATCCACCTGAGCCGATGCCACTCTGTGCGCTGCCGCCGCCAGAGGATTTGGAGAAATCCTCGATTGTCTGGCCATCGATTTTGATTGCGCGAATGGACTCGGAAATCCACCACGGCGAACTCGGGCATCCGCTGCGTTCATTGAGGTGATACACAACCCAATCGCCTTGCGCGATGTGAGGACGCGTTTGGAGAGAGGGTTGAAAGATTTGTTTGAAGAAGCGCTGCTTTTGCGCCGGGCTCATCTTGCCAGCGAGATATTGATTGGCGGCGAACATCACCAACTCACTGGCCAGCGGCGGAGTTGGACTGGCGATCTGCTGCGGCAAGGCGATGTCGATGATCGATTGAATCTGTGCATCGCTTAGAGATCCGTTCGCATCACGCCGTTTTAATTCCTGCCACGCAGGGAAGAAAGAAGAACCTTTTACATCCTTGATGAGCCAAGCGGTGGGCTTGAATTGAATCCACTGGATTCCCGTCTTAACCATCGCGCCGAAGGGAATGAATGCGACGATGCCCAGCAGGATCAGGAACCCGCCGAGCCACGCTGTTGCCATTTGCGGATTGCGCTGGCCGTGAACGATGTTGCTTTTGGTGAGCGCGGCGCCGCATTCGGGGCAGCGATTGCTTTCGAGGCCGACCAATGAATATTCGCAGGCGCGGCAATGCGGATCATGGCCAACGCGGGCGGGCCAGCGGCCATGCTTGAGGCGCCAAACGCCCATGAGGATAAGCGGGAGGCTGATGAAGAGGAGGAGGAATGGATTGAAGGCGAAGGAGGACATTGCAGGGTTGGATAGACGATTGCAATGCGAGATTATTTCGGCCGCCAGAGCTTGGCCAAGGGGATTTTCAGATCGCGGAAAGGAGGAAGCTGGACGATGTCGGAAGCGGAGCCGCGCACGCGACCGGTGTATTTGCCGCTGGCGAGGCGATACGCCTCGATGGTTCGCATTTTGGGATCGACGATCCAGTAGTGGCGAACTTTTCCTGCTTCGTAGAGTTTGAATTTTTCTTTTCGATCGGTGCGAATGCTGGAGGGGCTGACGATCTCCACGGCGAGATCGGGCGGGCCTTCCATGGCTTTGTGGCCGATTAGATGGAGGCGATTTTTTCTAAAGAACAGAAGGTCGGGACGACGCACGTCATATTCGCCGAAGATCGTGTCGACGTCAGTGAAGAGTTGGCCAAGATCGTGTTCTTCAATGTGATTACCCAGAATACGAGCAAGAGCAGTCACAGCGAATGCGTGGTCAGGAATGGGACTTGGGCTCACTGCGATCTCCCCATTGACAAGTTCCAACCGCACACCCGGCGGGTCTTCGCCGAGTTCGAGAAACTGCCGGGCGGTCATTTTGATGGTGCTGACGGACATCGTTTTTATTATACCCAAACGAACTTCGGCGTCTCAATAAACGCGTCGTTAGACATGCTTAACGAACCACAACCATACGGCAATGACAACGCCTACCGGCATAACAGCGGCCAACACGATTATAATTCGCAGCAATCGATTCCATGGCAATTCTCGTGGGCTTAAGGCCAATGTGAATACACAAGTTGCGAAAGCAGCTTGGATAACTATGGCTGGGATGCCAAACAACGTCAAAAACAATTTCGAGTAATTCTCTGGCCCGTTGTAGCTAAATGCATCGTGGATTATGAGGAGAAGAATCGTCCCAATTACACACGGAATCAAACTTAAAACACACGCGAAAACAATGCCCGGCCAATTCGAACGCCGCACTGCTGACACGCCGTAATCAATTATCTCCTTCTCGTCACTCATCGTTATGTAATCGCGTGGGCCGGCTTCGGCAGATCATCATGGATCGTCTGTTGTTTCGGCTGATCGCCGGCGAAGGTGAAGAGGACCATGTCATCGTCGATCCTGGCTTGGAGATGCACGGGGCGTTGCCAGATTTTGTAGACGTTTTTGAGGGTTTCGGTGGCGTATTTGATTTCGATGTCTAGGCCGTTGTGCTTGTGGGCGAGGTAGAGTTCGCCGCGGTTGCAGTAGTTGCCGTCGACGACATAGATGAATGGGCGGCCCATGTTGGTGAGTTGATATAGAAGCGTTTGTTTGATGCGGATGGGGTCGCGGCTGACGATGCG
>DATAPK010000354.1:0-4973 GCA_036265245.1 Tepidisphaeraceae bacterium
CGCCACGCCCACCGCGCTCGCCCCCGTCCCGCACGCCCACGTAATCCCGCTCCCGCGTTCCCACGTGCGCATCCGCAACTCTCTCGGCGAAATCACCTGCACCCAATGCGCATTCACGCGCTTTGGAAACGCCGGATGTCGCTCCACCTCAGGCCCAATCTTCTCCAACTCCACCTTCGACACATCATTCACATACGTCACCGCGTGCGGATTTCCCATCGAGACCGGCACGATATCCAGCAGGTCGTTCCCTTTCTCGATCGAAATCCGATATTCCCGAGGCCGAGATCCCTTCACCGCCTTTTCCGAATCAAACGGAATCGCCGGCAAATCGAGAATAGGCTCGCCCATGTTCACCGTCACCATCTCCACTTTGCCATCGACGGTTTTCAAATCCAGCGTCAACACCCCGCGCAGCGTCTCCACGCGCATCGGATTGCTCTTGGATAGCCCATGCTCGTATGAATATTTCGCGACGCAGCGGATGCCGTTGCCGCACATCTCGCCTTCCGAGCCGTCGGCGTTAAACATCTGCATCCGCACATCCGCCCGCTGCGAAGGCAGAATCAGAATCAGCCCATCCCCGCCGATGCCATAATGTCTGTTGGCCACCTTGCGCGCAACCGCGGATGCATCCACGACCTTCTCAACGAAGCCATTGACGTAAACGTAGTCATTCCCAATGCCGTGCATCTTGGTGAAACGCATTGCATATAGAATAGTCTCCGATTGCGAAAAAGACGAACGGGACAAGTAGGCTTTGTCAGACGGATAGCCGCCTTGGTACAATCCGCCAGGATATGGGATCAACAATGCTGGCCGACGGACTCATCAACGACATCGGACGTTTTGCCGTCTTTTTCATCCTGATTGTTCTGTTTGTTGTCGTGCGCTCTCAAGCTCAACGATTCTTCCGACGATCAAACAATCCCAACCGGCCTCGCTGGTTTGCCTTGGCTATTCTCATTGGATTGATGCTGTTTCTGTTCGCGTGCTTTCAGGCTGCTTCGCACAGATAAGAAGCCTGCATGGTCTCATTCGATTCCCGTACAGGGTGTTTCGCTTTTAAGCACGCTTCAATCGATTATCTTCGAGTTTGATCCGATTCACCCGCCACCAAAACCCATGCGTCCGACAGGAAAATCGAATCACCCGAGTGAAGAGTCGATTCACCCGGGCGCTGAATCCATGCGCCCTCAATAAAACTCCCTTCGCCCGTCTTCCAATTCCATTCAGCCGCTAGCCAAATTTCAATTCCCTCGCTTATGATGCTTCCGCGCGTTTCCTAACATGAACCGAGGAGGCGATTCGATGTCTCAAGATCAGTGGACAGCCGTTGACCGTTACCTGACCGACCTTCTCGTCCCGCCCGATCCCGTGCTGGACGCCGCCCTTGCCGCGAGCGTGAAGGCTGGCCTGCCGCCTATCAATGTTTCGCCAAACCAGGGCAAGCTCCTGCATCTGCTCGCCCGCATGCACGGCGCGAAGAATATCCTCGAAATCGGCACGCTCGGCGGCTACAGCACCATCTGGCTCGCCCGCGCCCTCCCGCAAGATGGCAAAATCGTCACCCTTGAGTTCGACCCCAAGCATGCCGACGTCGCAAAAGCCAACTTCAAGCTCGCCGGGATAGAAAAAATCGTCGATCTCCGCCTCGGCCGGGCCATCGAAACCCTCCCCAAGCTCGCCGCCGAAAATCGTGGCCCCTTCGACCTGATCTTCATCGACGCCGACAAACCCAGTAACCCAGATTACTTCGCATGGGCGCTTAAGCTCTCTAAACACGGCAGCGTGATCATCGTTGACAATGTGATAAGAAGTGGCGGCGTGATTGACGCCGAATCCAACGACGCCGCCATCCAGGGCACGCGCAAATTTCTCTCCCAACTCGCCGCCGAAACGCGCGTCACTGCTACGGCAATTCAGACTGTCGGCAGCAAAGGGTACGACGGATTTGCCATCGCGATCGTCGGCGAATAGTCGCATGCGAGACTCGTTTGTCGCACTCCAAAATTAGTTTCTGATTTCCGCGCAATCTTCTCATTTCACTCGTTGTTTGTTCGTGTGAACGCCGCCTACTCTGCGTTACCACGAAAATGTTTTTCGTGCGCTGTTTTTTTATTTACGTGGAGAGTCATGTCATTGCCCCTCAGTTCTTCTATCGTGAATCCCGTCGAGCAATCTCGCCGGGCGTTCCTTCGTCGTTCAACCGCCTTGGCGATTGCTGGTGGTTCGGCTGCCCTCATCGCTTCTTCTCTCACCAGTCGAGTACACGCTGCGGAAAAAGAAGAAACTGCCAGCCCCAGCGGGCAAGGCAGCTTTTTTAAGTCCATTCAAAAGCACGAGCACGACCACGTTGCATTCCTGCTCGGTGCGCTCGGTAAAGCCGCTCGCCCCAAACCGAATTTCCATCGGCTGGAAATGTCCTCATTCAATGGCTTTGCCAATACTGCTCAGGCGCTGGAAAACACCGGCGTCGGCGCCTATCTCGGCGCCCTGCCCGCCATCTTCAATCACGATTACACCGCCGATGCCGGCTCGATTGCCCTGATCGAAGCGCGGCATGCTGGATATCTCAACACCTATCTCGGCGATCCCATCACCGCCAATGCTGAAGATGACGACACTGACAACAGCTTCGAAAAACCCCTGTCCGCCAAGCAGGTCGTTGCCTTGGCCAGCAACTTCATCAAAGACCTCAACGGCGGCCCGCCTCTGACCTATTCCGCCACCCCGTCGGCGAAGAATGATGTCGTTATTCTGAACTTCGCGCTCGCGTTGGAATATCTTGAAAACGAATTCTACAACCTGAATGTCCCTAAGTTCTTCAAATAGACAAACGAACGATTGATCGATCGGCCAGAAGGGTTTTGTGCTTACCCTTCTGGCCGATTTTATTTACACAAATTTCTTGGCTGTGACCCAATCCCCCGCAAATCCATTGGCCTCGCTATCCAGGGCACGCGAAAATTCCTTTCCATCTTCGCGAAAGAAAAGCGCGTCACCGCCACCGCCATCCAAACGGTGGGAAGCAAAGGCTACGATGGGTTTGCGATCGCTCTGGTTAATTCCCAATGACCAAACCAGAATGACCATGCTCCAATGACCAAAAAGCCGCCCGCTAGTCCTCATTGGGATTTGGTCATTGGGCCTTGATTGGTCATTTTGGTTTGGCCATTCGGGATTTTCTCACGGTTCATCCCACGCCTTCAGCTTCCCCGACAACTGCACCTTTCCCCCGACCGAATTGCTCTTCGCGGTCACCTGATATGAATTCCGCATCTGGTTCAGCATCCAATCCACCACGCTCGATTTATCGACGGCCATTACCCAGCAATCGTGCTGATTGCCGTCAAATTCGGTGAGTTGGGCGCGTCCGCCGTGCGTCTGGATGGTCTGGCACATTGCCTCGGAATTCGCGGCGGGCACGAACGGATCATCCTTCGATGCAAACGCCCATACAGGCAGCCCCATCACCTTGTTCGCGACCTCCACATCGGCAGGCCCGCTCACCGGCACCAATGCCGCAAACCGATCCGTATGTTGCGAGCCGATGTCCCACACCCCAAGCCCGCCAAATGAAAGCCCGGCGAGGATCACCCGATCTGGATGAATCGCATAATGCTTCTGGGCATCATCCAGCGCCGCCATCGCCAGCCGATCTCGCTTATCGCCTTTCCAGTCTCCATCGGATTGCGGGAAGATCGTCACGAACGGCCACTTATCGGGATTCCGTGCAATCACGGGCCCCAGCCCCGCCGACAACACATTCGTCCCGCCATTTCCTTCCTCAAACAATCCATGCAAAAACAAAATGGCCGGATAGAGATTTTTCGGATCGTAATTGGTCGGAATAAAAACCCAGATCGAATGCGCTGCGCCGTCCACCACAATCCGCCGCTCGACAAAGCCTGTCTTCACCTTTGCGTGCGCGGTCGATCGTGCCACATCTAGCCCCGTGCATCCCGCCACACAAAGCGCAACCCAACCACAAAGCAGCCATGCGCCGATCAGGCCTGGTCGAATCTTGATCAAACAGGAAATATTCAAAAATCACCGCGACAACGAAGGATTTACTGCCACATACGCCGGGCGGATCGTATCAAATGGCCGATCCCGATGACAAACAATTTCCACCCTCCAACTCGAAAAAATCGTCCTCATCCGCCCCAAGCCCACGGCTTTGCCGCAGGACCGTCCTCTCAAAAGCAACTTATTGACCGCCTGCCGCGATCAAGCGATGATCTTGGCACCTATCTTTTTGAGGAACCCAATGACCCCATCGATCGAACCGCTCGAACATCGCCGCCTCTACTCCATCTCCGTCAAGGCCGGCGTGATGCATATCAATCTCGGTGGAGCAAACGACAGTGTCTCCCTGGCAACCTTCAAGAATTCCACCCGTGCCCGCTACACCGCCGTCGCCGGCACTCGAACCGTCCAGAATAAAACGGTTGACCTTGCAGGCATTAAGCGAATCAACGTTCAAGGCAACGACGGCGGCGATTCCATCAACATCGCCATCGGAAACTTGTCCATTCGCTGCTTCATCAACGGCGGCAAAGGCAAGGACAACATCGTGCTCGCCACTCACGGAAATTCCTTCCTCAACGGCGGGGCGGGCAACGACATTATCACCAGCGGCGTCGGCAACGATTCAATCGAAGGCGGCTTCGGCGACGACTCCCTCTTCGGCGGAAAGGGCAACGATACCATCATTGGCGGCGCAGGCATCGACTCTCTGCAAGGTGGCCAAGGCAACGACCTCCTCCTTGCCCAGGACCACGGCACCGATCTTTCCATCGTTGGCGGCGCCGGCACCGACACCGCCTACGCCGATCGCGGACTCACCGGAGACACCGGCAACAAAACCGACGCCCAGTTCAAAATCGACCAATCCATTGAAACCCTGATCGATTAACCGATATAAAGCCGCGAGCATTGCTCGCGTCTTCTCCTTTCATCTGAACGAA
>DATAPK010000355.1:0-2373 GCA_036265245.1 Tepidisphaeraceae bacterium
CGCATCACGTTTGGCTTAAATGATCTCGAAGAACAATTACAACGGCTGGAACAATTTCTTGTTTATTGTGATGATTCAAAGCAGGAACTGGAGACGGTGAACTTGCTGGTGCAACGAAATATCCCCGTGACCTTCACCAGACCTCCAGCCGCGGTCATCAACGACACGATCGAGCCACCGGTCGAACCGCGGATTTTGAAAGCAATCCCGGTGCATTCGTCGGCAAAAGCCACAGCGCCGCCGTCGAAAGCACACAGCCGTGCGACGCCAAAGCAACTCCGATCCAACGGCAGAGAAAGGACTGACAACAATGGCGAGCAATAATTTGACGGTTGGGCTCGAGATTGGCACATCCAAAATTTGTGTGGTCGTCGGGGAAAGCCGGCCCGATGGCACGATCAAAATTCTCGGTGTCGGCCAGACGCCATCGCGCGGCGTGCGCAAAGGGGAGATTGTCGATTTTGAGACGGCGATGAAATGTGTGCACGAAGCAGTGGTCGACGCCGAACAGAAAAGCGACGTCATGATTCGGAGCGTTTTCGTCGCCGTCGCCGGATCGCACCTTCAAAGCTTCAATAACCGCGGCTGTGTGACGCTGCCCGAAGACCGCGATGAGATTGATGAGCAGGACGTCGAGGATGTAAAAATCAACGCGCGCGAGGTAAGCATCCCTGCACAAAACGCTTTCCTGCATTCCATCATTCAGCATTATCATGTCGATGGACAGAACGGCGTGCTCAGCCCGGTCGGGATGCTCGGGCAAAGACTGGAGGCCGACTTTCACATCATTCACGGCGTACGCACGCGCATTCAAAACAGTATTCGATGCGTAAAAGAGCTGCCGCTGGAAGTCGAAGATGTCGTTTTCGGCGCGCTTGCTTCTGCGCAAGTGGTCCTCACTCAGCATCAAAAAGATCTCGGCGCGCTCGTGATCGATATGGGAGGCGGAACAACCGACTACATTTTATATGTTGATGGCGCGGTCAAGCAAAGCGGTTGCCTCGGGATAGGCGGCGACCATATAACCAATGACATTTCAATGGGTCTGCGCATCCCAATGGCGCGCTCTGAGAAATTAAAAATCGAGGAAGGCAGCTGCACCCTCGGCAACTGCCGTCCTGGCGAAACAATTTTGCTAAAGGACGATTCCGGTTTTGCCGGGAAGGAGATCGAGCGCGAGACGTTGAACACGATCATTCACTTGCGAGTGCGGGAGGCTTTCGACCTCCTCAAGCGCGGACTCGAGGAGGAACCATTCCTCAATTATCTCGGGGCCGGCGTATTTATCACGGGGGGATGCAGTCTTCTCAATGGCATCGATCATCTCGCGGAAGAAGTTTTCGAAATGCCCGCGCACGTAGCGCACGCGCAAACCATGGCCGGACTCACTTCTGCGTCTGAGAACCCGCAGCTTTCCACCGCAATCGGTCTAATCAAATACGCCCAGAGTGTGCAATCAGATCGGCCACGGCGCGGAATCCGCGGCATTTTCGGCAAAATTTTCACTGGCAGGCGATGACGGCAAGATCGACAACGGAGAGATCGATATGATTCAACTCAGCAAGAATTACAATCTGCCCGAACGCGAAGAGGAATTGATTCCGATCAAAGTTGTTAGCGTCGGCGGCGCCGGTTCCAATGCGCTCGATCGAATCGTCCTCGATGGCTTGGAGAAAGCCGAGATGGTTGCGATCAATACCGATGTGCAATCGCTGGCGAGTTCGGTGGCGGCGCACAAAGTGCAGCTCGGTCGCGCGATGACTCGTGGTTTGGGCGCGGGCGGCGACCCCGAGCTGGGCTATCAAGCAGCCGCAGAGTCGGCCGGCGAAATCCGCGAAGCGCTGGCCGACGCCCGAATGATTTTCATTTGCGCAGGGCTCGGTGGCGGCACCGGCTCGGGCGCCGCCCCATATGTCGCACAGCTCGCCCGTGAAGCTGGCTCGCTGGTCGTCGCGTTCGTCACCCTTCCTTTTAGCTTCGAGGGAAAACGCCGCGCCGCCCAGGCGCGGGAGGCGCTTGCCCGGCTCAACCAAGTGGCGAACACGGTGATCTGCTTCGAAAACGATCAGATGGGCGACCTGGTTCCTGCCAAGGCAGGAATTCATCAGGCTTTTGCCACGGCGGACATCATGGTCAGCCAAAGCGTTCGTTCGATCGTGAACCTGATTCAACGGCCGGGACTCGTTCGCATCGGCTTTGATGATCTGCTTGCCGCGTTGCGTAGTCGCAACGGCCGTTGCGTGTTTGGGTTCGGTGAATCCGATTCCGATAATCGTGCGCACGATGCTCTCACTCAGGCGCTCAGGAATCCGTTGATGGGCCGTGGCCAAATGCTGGCCGACGCGACGTGCATACTGGTTCATGTGACAGGCG
>DATAPK010000356.1:0-8740 GCA_036265245.1 Tepidisphaeraceae bacterium
CATCGGCGGTAAAGGTCGTGCCCCTGAAGAATGCCGTCGTTCCGGTGCTGTTGAGCGTTCCATTGTTGAGCGTGATGGTGGCGTTCGAGCCGGCGACGGAATTGGTTGACTGCAATCCCCCGGCGATGTTGACGACGGCGCCGCTGTTGATGTTCACGTTCGCTATGCCGTTGCTCGCGGCAATGCTGACACCATTGGAGAACGTGCCGACGCCATTACTGGAAAACGTAATGGTCGCGAAGCTGGAGGCGTCGAATCCCCAGTCGCTGAGATGCAACTTTGAGGTGATGCGCGAGCCCGTGCCGCTGACGAGCATCGTGCCAACCTCGAACGTGCCGATGTCCACATAGTCGCTGGAATCGAAATGCCCGCCGTTGGTGATGCTGAGGGTTTCGCCGTTGATGCCGATCCCGCCGACCGTGAGACTCGCCACGCCGCCTGCGATGCCGAGCGTCTCGCCGTCACTGGTGAGCGTTCCGCCCGACCAGTTGAGCGTCGAACCCGTGCTGAAGGTTGCATTTCCGCCCTGTTGCAGGGTGCCGCTCTGGAAGTTGAATGTCGAACCACTGCCGAAATTGGCCGAGCCGCCCGATCCGATGGCAAGTGTCGCGCTGTTCAGCGTGAGCGTTGCTGCTGAGGTTGCGCCGCCGCCAACGAGCAGGCCGTTGGAGACGGTCAACTTGGCGCCGGTGTTGATGTTCACATGCGCCGTGCCGCCGGTATTGGCGATGTGCAGGGCGGATTTGTAGTTGCCGGTTGCGGACGTGGAAAAGGTGACGGTTGCGCTGCCGCCGATCGTTCCCCAATCTGAAAAGGCTGCGGTGCCGCTGCCGATGGTGGCGGATGAGCCGCTGCCATCAACCACCAGAGTGCCATTGCTGGTGGAGCCGACATCCATGTAGCTCGTGGAATTGAGACCAGCGCCGCTGGAAACCTGGACTGTAGCCTTGTCGGGAACGGCCCAATTGGTCAGCAGCGAGAGATGTCCCGTGCTGGTGCCGACAGCAAGAACGGTTCCCAGAGCGCCACCGGAAGACATGTTCAATTGTCCGCCGGCGTCGAGCTCGAGCGTGCCGTTGGAGATCAGCGCCGTGCTGGTGAGCGTGAGTGCTCCCTGGTTGCGAATCGCAAGCGCCGGAGTCGTACCCGCAACGGCCATCTCCATGTCCCCCGTGACGACACTTCCGCCGCCGCTGATACTCAGGAGAGAGGTGGGCCGGACGAACAGTGAGTCCGTATCGACCGTTAATCCGCTGGAGATCGTGGGAAAGGCTGGAGCGCTGTCGGTTCCGAAGACCAGGAATATACCGGTCACGGTCAGCGTGGTGTTCGATCCTGTGAAAACATAATCGCCCACATTGCTTGCACTGACTACCTCAACCCCGCCCACCGATTGGCTGGTGTCCACGTTCGATGTGGCGCGAAGACTCCCCGTGGCATTAAAGTCGACCTGATCCCCGGGCCCAGGCGTGGAAGAGCTAAAGGCTCCCCAGTTGGCATCCCTGCCCCAATTCCCGTCGACGAGGCTGTCGCCTTCCCATGGATAGGTAGCGGCCCTGACTCTCGAAGAACCCAGAACCAATGCCACCGCAGCGCATAAGATGAACTTCCGATGTGTACGCACCTGTGATTTCCTCCTGACCCGGCAGATTAACGAGACGCTCGATGGCAGAAATGTCTGATGCAAAGAACGGCCCGGCAGCGGGAGTATAGCCGAAACGTGCGGCGGATTTGACAATAAACTTCCGATAATTCTCGATCGATAACATCCCGCCCACGCGTGCAAAAATTGTCATTCAACACCACGCTCCATCATCAACTCCGCCACATACGGCCCACTTACCCGGTCACCCCCACCGTTCCAGGCATCACCTCGCTCAGCGGCTCAATCCGCGGCCCCTGTACCGGCCCCAGCTTCGCAATCAAAGGCGTCGCCAGCGACGACGCCGCCACCATCACCCCCAGCGTCGCGAACAGCGGCACATATGCATGCTGTTCCGCCGCACGCCCCTTCAACAAATCAATCCAATATCCCAGCGCAAACGGCGACATCGCGCTGAACGTTCCCGCGATCGTCAGAAATAATCCCACCACTCGCCCGCGCACATCCCCCGGCACGCGTTCCAGCATCGCCGCATCACTCACCGCATAGCTACCAAGCTGACACGATTGATATCCGCACATCAGCGGCAAGATCCACGCCGCCGAAAACCACGGAACCATCGTCACCAAAACCCCGGCCACCATCACCAGCAAACAATACATCGGCAGCCGTCTCTTCCCCGGACTCATCCAAACAAAAAACGGATTCGCCGCCACCCCCAGCAGCATCATCGCCCCCACCGTAAACCCCGCCCGCTTCACGTCATACCCCCAAGCCCTCTGAAGATACAAACTGAGCAACGTCTGCGACCCAATCGCCGAAAAATCCCGAAACATCAACACCAACCCCACCGCCACAACCCTCCACCGTAACCTCGAACCCAGGGTCGGATGCCCCCCCGATATAAAGCCGCGACCATCGGTCGCGTCCTCCCGTCCTCCCCTCACCTCCCGCGCGAGCAACAAAAAAATCACCCCAAACACAATCCCCATCACCCCCAACTCCACCAAAGGCTTCTGCCACTGCGCAATCTGCCCCCACTCCCACGCCGCACTCTGCGCCCTCCACCCCGCAAACTGAGGCCCAACAAAAAAACCCAACCCGGACCCCATCCCCAAAATCCCAATCGCCATCCCCGGACTTCTCGGATAATGCGCGGGAGCAAGCGCATTCCCCGCTGGATGAAAAATCGTCCCAAACAACCCCGCAAAAATCCCCAGCACAATCAACATCTCATACTGCCGCGTCAGCCCCATCGCCAAAATCGCCAGCGCATTCCCCAACAATCCAATCCCCAGCAACGCCTTCCGATTAAACCGATCCGCCATCACCCCCGCCGGATAACTCCCCAAACTATAAACCAATCCATAAATCGTCACGATCAACGAAACCGAGCTCACCAGCCTCAAATGCAAATCCACACACACCATTAAATAAAGCGGCACCAGCAACACCGCATACGCATGCGTAAACGCATGCAGGATCGTCGCCAGCGCGAGAGTGAGGTGAGAACGGAATCGCGGAGTATCATGCGACATTGATGTGCGGATTATACGAACGCCGGCACAATCGCCAGTCCATCGACATCTTCCGCGACTGTGCTTCCCACGCAGGCGCTTCGCCAGTGCAGACGGGTTGGCGTCAGGGGGTGACCAGTTATGCTCCCCGGCGACGGCGCGGAGCAACGGCATTGTGATGTGAGAAATTCGAGATGCCAATACTTGAATACGAACGCGGTAATGAGCGCACTCGACTTCGACGACGCGAAATACTTCGTTGGGTGTTTTCGTTCATCGCTCTTGTCGTTCTTGTCACAGCAACAGACTTTATCTTTCGTCTATCCTGGGGCGCATGGAAGCTGCATCGCTTCGAGCAGACAACCGCGCAGCAAATCCAACAGTTTAATGAAGCGACAAAGGAGTCGAAAATGCTGGGTAAGACGCCCGATGAGGTTATTAGTCTACTTGGGCACCCTGCTGACGATAGCCGGACGTTGGACAATTTTCATGACACCAAAGACGCTTTTTTCATGATCTACGAAGGGCCACTTTTGCATTTTGGTGTTCCGGATAGGCCAACATGCACAATTACGTTTACAAATGATAAGGTAACGACGGTAGATCATAGTTCTGGAGAGGAATGAAAAGGGAAATGAAACGCGAAGAAAAGCGGTCGGGAGGGCTCTGTCTCGACCTTGCAAAAGTTCGGCACGTCTTCGGTAGCGCGATTGTGCAAGGCCAATTACAAGCTGAGAGATGCTGACATGCAAATCGCCAAGGAAGGTGATGTTGGTGGCCCATGCATTCGCAGGCTCGGCGCTGCCAGCGTCCATCCGCCCTTGAAAACCACCCCCCTGACCATTACAAACCACCGTGCGGCTTGCACTAAACTGTAGCCGCGACGCCTGCGTCGCCTCTTTTTCAGCCAGGCGACGCAGGCGTCGCGGCTACAAGCATGGTTTTTCGCGAAAATACTTGTGAAGTTCAACCTGATCGACAAAATCGAATCCATCACCGACGAGCGGATCGTCGCCGTGAAATACGTCAGCCTTGCTGAGGAGTATTTGGCCGACCATTTTCCAACATTCCCCGTTCTCCCCGGCGTCATGATGCTGGAGGCCCTCACACAGGCCGCAAGCTGGCTCCTCTACCGCCGCAGCAATTTCGCCAAATCCATCGCCGTGCTGAAAGAAGCCCGCAACGTCAAATACGGCAATTTCGTCGCCCCCGGCAACTCCCTCCGCGTCGAGGTCGATTTCTTCAAACCCACCGAAACCGGTGCCGTCTTCAAAGCCGCCGGCATCGTCAGGGAAACGCAGGCCCTCTCCGCCCGCATCGAACTCAGCTACTTCAACCTATCCGACAAAACACCCGAAATGGCCCCGATCGATCGCCAACTCATCGATCACACCAAAGCGCGATGGAACGCGCTCCACCACGGAAAAATGACCGTGGCCCAGTGACAAGTGACCAGGGACAAGCGACAAAGGACAAAATTATGACACGTGAAGAAATCTACGATAAGGTCAAAGCCGTTTTGGTGGACGCACTAGGTGTTGACGAGGAAGAGGTGAAGCCGGAATCCGTCATCAGGGATGATCTGGGCGCGGAAAGCATCGATTTTCTGGACATCATGTTTCGCCTGGAAAAATCCTTCAATATCAAAATCCCCCGCGGCGAGCTGATGCCCGAAAACCTGGTGAGCGATCCCACACTGGTGCAGGATGGCAAAGTCACGCCCAAGGGTATTGCCTTGCTGAAGGAAAAAATGCCTTTCAGCGACAATATCTCCGAGTTCGAAAAAGACCCCGAACTGGAAAAGATGAGCAAGCTGTTCACGGTCAATATGATCGTCAATTTCGTCGAATGGAAGCTGGCGAATCCGACGGTTGAAACGGCCGCGCCGACGGAATTCCCGTCGAACACGCCCCCAAGCTCGAATCCATAAATCGACGGCCTTCCCATGCGTTGGATCTGGATAGACAAATTCGTCGAATTCAACAGCCGCCAATCTGCCATCGCGCAGAAAAACGTCTCGCTGGCCGAAGAGCATCTCCACGATCTCTATCCCCTCTTCCCGATCATGCCTCACAGCCTGATCGTCGAAGGCATGGCCCAAACCTCCGGCATCCTCGTCGGTGAGGCGCGCAACTTTGAAGAAAAGGTGATTCTCGCCAAAATCGGCAAGGCAACCTTCCACCGTCTCGTCCGCCCCGGCGAAACCATCACCTATTACGCCAAAATCGATCAACTCAACGAGCAAGGCGCATCCATCACCGGCACAGTAAAAGTCGAAGACGATCTGGTCGCCGAAATCGAGCTGATGTTCAGCCACATCGACCAGAACATGGCCGGCCTGGAATTCCCCGAACATAATTTCGTCTTCACCGAGCAATTCACCGAATTGCTCAAGACATATAAGTTTCGCAGCACGGTTAAGATTTGAGATGTCACTTGCCACGGGTCACTTGTCACTGGTCAGCAATAGGCCAACAATCGTCTTTGACAAGTGACAAGTGACAAGTAACAAAATGGCCAAACGAGTCGTCATCACAGGCATCGGCGTCATCTGCCCGATCGGCATCGGCAGCAAAACCTTCTGGGAAAATCTCCTGGCCGGACAATGCGGCATCCACAAAATCCGCAACTTCGACGCCGGCGGTTTTAACTGCCAGATCGCCGGCGAAGTCCCCGACTACAAAATCGGCGACTTCGTCCCCAAAAGCTATCGCAAAGCCACCAAAGTGATGGCCCGCGACATCGAGCTCGCCGTCGTCGCCGCCGACGACGCCTTCAAAGACGCCGGCCTCAAATCCAAAGCCTACACTGAAACCCCCGACTTCAACGTCAAACGCTTCGGTTGCAATATCGGCGCAGGCCTGATCAGTTGCGAAGTCAACGAGATCGCCAACGCTGTCATGACTTCCGTCCGCGACGACGACCCCGGCCAGATCGACATGCGCAAATGGGGCCGCGACGGCATGAACCAGCTCACGCCGCTCTGGCTGCTGAAATATCTCCCCAACATGCTCGCCTGCCACGTCACCATCGTTCACGGCCTCATGGGCCCCAGCAACACCATCACCTGCCAGGAAGCATCAAGCCACTTGGCCATCGGCGAAGCCTTCCGCACCATCCAGCGAGGCAACGCCGAACTCGCCATCTGCGGCGGCGCCGAATCTCGCATCAATCCCATGGGAATGATCCGTCAGGAATTACTCGGCCGTCTCAACAACGATGCCAACGACAACCCCGCAGAATCCGTCCGACCATTCGACGCCGACGCCAAAGGCGCCATCTACGGCGAAGGCGGAGGCCTCCTCATTCTCGAAGAATACGAGCACGCAAAAAAACGCGGCGCCAAAATTTACGCCGAACTCATCGGCTTCGCCGCTTCCCAGGACACCTACAGCGTCACCGAGCCCGATCCCACCGGCCAAAGCTACGCCAAAGCCGTCGAAAACGCCCTCAAAGACGCCGGCATAACCCCCAAAGACATCGACGTCTTCATCCCCAACGGCATCGGCCTGCCAGGATCGGATCGCGCCGAATTAAACGGCCTCCGAAAAGCCCTCGGCCCCGATTTGGAACGCATCGCCTTCGCCCCCATCAAACCCCAAATCGCCTATCTCGGCGCCGGCTCCGGCGTCGACGCCGCCGCTGCCGCCCTCACCATCTCCACCGGCAAAATCCCCCCGGCAAAAAATTCAAAGAAAATCATCGACAACCAAAAGCTCAACGTCAGCGACACCTATCGCGAGATGCCCGTCAAAGTCGCCGTCAACACCGTCTACAGCCTCGGCGGCCAAAACGCAGCACTGGTGTTTCGGAGGGTTGAGTGAATGGTCGCTATCGCCGAAAAACTTCCTCGTCAGCAATTGTCGCAAATCTGTGTTGAACATCACGTCAAGCGACTCTGGCTTTTTGGTTCCACGGCGAGAAACGAGCATCGCGTTGATAGCGACATCGACTTACTTGTCGAATTTGAACCAAACCATACGCCAGGCTTCTTCAAGTTCGGCGAATTGGCCGATCAACTCAGCGCACTTTGGAATCCAAATCGGCATGTCGATCTTGTTACTGAAGCCTCGCTCCATCGACTGATTCGGCCCATCGTATTAACGGAGCGCGTGCTTCTTTATGAAGGATGAACGCATTTATCTTCAACACATGCTTGAGACCTCGCATCGCATTCAAAATCGCATGAGCGGCGTTGCGAAAGATCAATTTATGCATGACGAAGACCTTCAAATCATCGCCGTTCATCTTTTACAGATCATCGGTGAAGCCGCACGGCTTATCACACAGGCAACACGCGATCAAATGCCCAATCTGCCTTGGAAATATATTACCGGAATGCGTCACCGCATCGTCCATGACTATTTCAACGTAAATCTCGAAATCGTGTGGCAAACCGTCGCGACAGACCTACCATTACTCTCCGAAACGCTTGAAAATTATTTGCAAAGAAAAAACCCATGAACAGAGTCGTCATCACCGGTATCGGCTGGATCACCCCCATGGGCCTCTCCATCGACCAAGTCTGGCCCCGTCTCCTCGCCGGCGAGTCCGGCATCGCACGCACCA
This sequence comes from Tepidisphaeraceae bacterium, assembly GCA_036265245.1. Lineage (GTDB taxonomy): Bacteria > Planctomycetota > Phycisphaerae > Tepidisphaerales > Tepidisphaeraceae > DATAPK01. The sequence continues at coordinate 7,690 of DATAPK010000356.1, forward strand.
CCCTCTTCGACGCTGCCACCTTCCCCACCAGCATCAGCGCTGAAGTCAAAGGCTTCGATCTCGCCGACCACATTCCTGATCTCGAAAAACACCAGAACTCCGGCCGAAACACCCGCTTCGCCCTCGCCGCCTGCTCACAGGCCTGGAAGCAATCAGGCCTCAACCGCGACACCCTCGATCTCGATCGCGTCGGCATCTATCTCGGCTCCGGCGAAGGCCCCATCGACGTCCAAAGCTACACCAAAACCGCCATCGCCTCCTGGCGCCCCAACGAAAAAACCGTCGACATCCCCATCTGGGCTGGCGAAGCCCATCGTCTCATGAGTCCCGTCGCCGAGATCGAACAAGAGCCCAATATGCCCTTGGCGCATCTCGCCATCATGACCGGCGCTCGTGGCCCCGCGCTCAACTGCCTCACCGCCTGCGCCGCTTCCACCCAGGCCATCGGTGAAGCCACCCAAATCCTCCGCCGCGGCGACTGCGACGTCATGATCGGCGGCGGCGCCCACTCCATGATCCACCCCTTCGGCGTCACCGGCTTCAATCGCCTCACCGCCCTCTCCACCGCCAACGATAAACCCCAATGCGCCTCCCGACCCTTCGACGGCGCGCGCGGCGGATTCGTCCTCGGCGAAGGCGCCGGCATGGTCATCCTCGAAACACTCAACCACGCGCAAGCCCGCGGCGCCAAAATCCTCGGCGAAATCGTCGGCTACGGCTCCACCGCCGACGCCTTCCGCATCACCGACCAGCACCCCACCGGCGAAGGCGCCGTCGTCGCCATGCGCGAAGCATTGGCCGACGCCAACCTCACCCCCACGGACATCCACTACATCAACGCCCACGGCACCGGCACCCGCGAAAACGACGGCAACGAAACCGGCGCCATCAAGCAAGTCTTCGGCGAGCACGCCAAAAACGTCCCCGTCTCCAGCATCAAAAGCATGATGGGCCACCTCATCGCCGCCGCCGGCGCCGTAGAATTCATCACCTGTGTCCTCACCATCCGCGACCAAATTCTCCCCCCCACCATGAATCTCAATCAACCCGA
>DATAPK010000357.1:0-5155 GCA_036265245.1 Tepidisphaeraceae bacterium
ATGCTGACCTGCGGCCTGGGATTTTTCTTCGGCAGGCACGCGCTGATCTCCATTATCTCCAACGATCCGCTCGTTCTGCAATACGGCTCGACGCTTCTGATCTTCGCGGCGGTTTATCAACTCTTCGATGCGCTCTACATCACCTACAATGGCGCGCTGCGCGGGGCGGGCGATACGTTTGTGCCCGCGGTGGCGACGGCGGGATTGAACTGGAGCATCACGATCGGCGTGTCGTATCTGGTGTCGCGATTTTTTCCGCAATTTGATGTCGCTGGGCCTTGGACCTGTGCCACGATTTACGGCATGATTCTGGGCCTGTTTATCTGGCTCCGTTTCAAGCGAGGCGCCTGGCGGGCGATTCGACTGGAACATGGCTCGAATCTGGAAAATCAATCGGCTACATTGTCATTTATGGAAAGTTGATTGTGGAATGTTGAATGTTGATTGTGGTTCATATCAACGCTCAACAATCCACATTCAACAATCAAAAATATGAGCACCGACGCACCACAAAAAAAAAGCTACAAAGAATCGCTCAACCTCCCGCAGACCACCTTCCCCATGGAAGCCAAGCTCGTGCAGAACGAGCCCAAGCGGCTGGAGCTGTGGAATCAGGAGCATCTTTACAAACGATTGCTCCTCACGCGCAGCCACGCGCCCAAATGGGTGCTACACGATGGCCCGCCGTTCGCTAATGGCGACATCCACATCGGCCACGTGATCAACAAAACGCTCAAAGATGTCTTCATGCGGTTCAAGTCGATGCAGGGTTTCCAGACGCCTTACGTGCCTGGCTGGGACTGTCACGGCCTGCCGATCGAGCACAAGATCACCTCCGACCTGGGCTCCAAGGCCCGGCAAATGTCGGTCGTGGAAATCCGCCAGCTTTGTTACGCGTATGCTGAGAAATATACGAAAATCCAAAGCGAGCAATTTCAACGCCTGGGCATCCTGGGTGATTGGGGAAATCCTTATCTGACGATGGCGCCGGAGTATGAGGCGGAGACGCTCGAAGTCTTCGCCCGCTTCGTCGAGGCGGGGCTGGTTTATAAACAACTCAAGCCGGTGCATTGGTCGATCGCAAATCAAACGGCGCTGGCCGATGCCGAACTGGAATACAAAGATGTGGACGACAACAGCGTCTATGTCGAATTCGCCGCGACGGGCGATGAAAAGATGTCTTTCTTGATCTGGACGACCACGCCTTGGACTCTGCCGGCGAACATGGCGATCGCGGTGCATCCCGATGTGGAATATGCGGTCGTCAAATACACACGAAACGGCAAGTCGCGTGTGAGTGTCGTCGCCAGCGATCTGGTCGAGCGCGTTTTCAAACGCGAAGGTGTGAGCGGGCATGAAGTGGTGAAGCGCATGCCCGGCAAGGATATGGTCGGGCGTGAATACCAGCATCCGTTCATGGCGCGCAAGAGCAAAGTCGTTCACGCGGAATATGTGACAACGACCGACGGCACCGGCCTGGTTCACACTGCGCCGGGCCACGGCGAGGATGACTATCACACCGGCATCAGCAACGGCATCGAAGTTTATTGCCCGGTGCTCGCCAATGGCCGATTCGACACAACTGTTCCCGAATGGTTGCAGGGATCGACCGTTTGGGAAGGGAATACGAAGGTCACCGACAAGCTGAAAGAGCTGGATGTGCTCTTCGCGGAAGAAAAAATCCGCCACAGCTATCCGCACGATTGGCGAAGCAAAACGCCGACGATCTTTCGAGCGACCGAGCAATGGTTCGTCGCGATGGATAAGCCGTTTGGCGCTAGCCCGAACGGAAAGCATACGATGCGCGCCCTTGCGATGGACGCGATCTCCAGCAAAATCAATTTCATCCCCGCGTGGGGCAAAGCGCGCATGCAAGGCATGCTTGAAACCCGACCGGATTGGTGCATCTCCCGCCAGCGCGCCTGGGGCTTGCCCATCCCGGTTTTCTATAACGAGCAAGGCGATGCGCTGCTCACGCCCGAATCCGTCCGCGCCGTCTCCAAGCATTTTCGGGAGAAGGGCAGCGATGCGTGGTTCACCGATTCACCGGCGGATTTGCTTGGCATGTACGATCCCGGGCCGAAGTTTCCGAAGGATAAGCTTCGCAAAGAGAAAGACATCTTCGATGTCTGGTTCGAATCCGGCAGCAGTTGGCGGGCGGTGCTTCAGTGCCGATCATATCTGAATTTCCCCGCTGATCTGTACCTCGAAGGATCAGACCAGCATCGCGGCTGGTTCCAGCTTTCATTGCTTCCGAGCCTGGGTGGCACAGGCGTGCTGCCGTTCAAGCAGGTGCTCACGCACGGCTTTATCGTCAAACCCGATGGCACGAAAGTCAGCAAGAGCGACAAGGAATATGTCACCGCGACCAAGGAAGTGAACACGCACGGCGCGGATTTGCTGCGGCTGTGGTGCTGCTCGGTGGATTATCAGGGAGACATCCCTGTCTCGCCGCAGGTGATCAAGGAATTCGGCGACAAGTATCGCAAGATCCGCAACACGCTGCGGTATCTGCTCAGCAATCTGTATGACTTCAACGCGCGAACCGATGCGGTGGAAATCCCAGCCGGCAGTCTCGACGGCTGGGCGAGCCACCAGCTCGACACGCTGATCACCGAGGTGACGGCCGCTTATGATGCGTATCAACTGCATCGCGTTTTCAGATTGCTGCACGATTTCTGCTCGGTGCAGATCAGCGCAATTTATGGCAACGCGATGAAGGATCGCCTTTATTGCGAAACGCCGACGGCTCCACTTCGCCGGCGATGTCAAACGGTGATGTATCGGATGGCGCTGTCGCTGACGAAGCTGCTGGCGCCGATGATCGTCTTCACGGCCGACGAAGCGTGGGAACAAATCCAGCACAAGCCCGATAATGAATCCGATCTGGCCAGCGTGCATCTGGCGCTGCTTCCGAAACCGTCCGGCACCGAAGTGAGCGAAGATCAACTCGAAGAATGGCGGCTGCTGATGGAGCTGCGCGATCAGGCGATGCTCCAGATCGATCCGCTGCTGCGAAAATTCCCCAAGCAGATCAAGCCGCTGGATATGGAAATTGTCTATCGCGTGAGCGACGACCGGATGCGGCAGCGGTTGCAGGCGTATGGGCCGGACTTGGAAGATATCGTCGGCGCGGGCTGCCACAGCTTCGCGGAGAAGAGTGCCGAAGGACCAGCCGCCGCGATTGAAGTGCTTGATCTTCGCGACAAATACAAAGCCTGCGCCCGAAGTTGGAAACGCCGGCCCGATGTAGGCGAAGACGCGAATTTCCCCGACCTGAGCCTCCGTGACGCCACCGCGATGCGGGCCAAGAGCTGATGCCTTCTTCGCCGATCAATCTCGCGGTGCTGGTCAGCGGTTCGGGTACGACGCTTCAGAATCTGATCGACCAGATTTCCGCCGGCAAGCTGGATGCGAAGATCAAACTCGTCATCGGTTCAAAACCGGGATTGGTCGGTGTAGATCGAGCAATCAAAGCGAACATCCTCGGCGAAATTGTCGATCGAAAAGCATTCCCCGATGTCTCATCCTTCAGTCGAAAAATGTTTGAGCTGATCGATCACGCCCAAGTTGATCTGGTTTGCCTGGCCGGTTGGTTGTGTCTGCTCGAATTTCCGGATCGATATCAAAATCGACTCATGAATATTCATCCCGCGTTGCTTCCGAGCTTCGGTGGTAAGGGGATGTATGGGGCGAAGGTGCATCAGGCGGTTTTGGATCACGGTTGCAAGGTCAGCGGCTGCACGGTGCATTTTGTCGATTCGGCGTATGATTCGGGGCCGATCATTTTGCAGCGAACTTGCCCGGTGATGGAGGGCGACACCGCAGGCGCTTTAGCGCATCGCGTTTTTGAAGAAGAAAAGATCGCCTATCCCGAGGCGATTCGATTTTTTGCAAATGGGCGATTGAAAGTCGATGGAAGAAAAGTTCACGTTGTCTCCTAATCGGTATTTCCGAGCTTGAAGTTCGACCAGATGCACAGGCCATCGACTTTGCATCCCAATTCTCTCAGCCATTGCGCGGTCAGGTGGTTGCAGTTATGCAGGCCCCAATAATGCTCGGCATCTTTCACGTTATCCATGTGGCTGTAGGTGCTGTGAATCATTGAGTCGATATTTTTCTGGTACCGGTCGTTCAATTCTTTCATCAACGAGGCGGAGCGATCGGCGGAGATAGTGATTCGCAGCAGGCCGTTGGCTTCGAGAGTTTGTTTCATCGCATCATCGTCGGATTGTGGTGGGATGACGCGGCGACCGAGGGTGGATTGGGGCGAGACGAACAAGGCGGATAAAGCATCTTTCAATCCGGTGTGGCCGAGGGCGAAATAATTCCAGTCGCCGAAGGCCCATTCGATGTAGCCGCCGGTGGCGGGATCGGGAAGGACGACGGCGGAATGTTTGCCGTAGTCGGGGATGTAGACGGTGACGGGGTTGGTTGGTGAGGCTGGCGGATGGATCGTGCCGGAGAAGCAGCCGGTGAGGAGAAGGGGAACAATCATGAGAAACCATTGCCACTGAAGTGGCAATGCCGGTTTGGAGGTGAAGGTCATTTGCCTAGCTCTTTTCCGCGTTGTTCTGCGGCTTTTAATGCATCGATGATAGTTTCGGGGAGGTTGTGGGATTCCATGTAAGTGATGGCGGCGTGGGTGGTGCCGTTGGGGGTGGTGACTTTTCGGCGAAGCTCTGCCGGTGAATCTGAAGAGTTCATCAGGAGCTTGCCGGCGCCGGCGGCGGTTTTGATGGCCATCTTGGTGGCATCTTCGGGTTTCAGGCCCATTTCGATTCCGGCGCGAATCATATGTTCGACGAGGAAATAGAAGTAAGCGGGGCCGGAGCCGCTGAGGGCGGTTACCGCGTCGATTTTGTCTTCGGGGACATCGATGACATCGGCGGCGGCTTCGAAGATTTTTCTGGCGACGGCGAGATCTTCCTTTGTGGCGAATTCGCCGGGGGCCATGCCGACGACGCCGTCGCCGACGAGCATGGGGGTGTTGGGCATGGTGCGGATGACGCGCCATTTTTTGTCGTTGCCCAAGGCTTCGACGATCGCGCGGCTAGTGATGCCGGCGGCGATGGAGATGACGAGCGATTTTTCGTTGAGCACTTTGCCGACCGGGGCCAGCGCGTCTTTCATTTGGTAGGGCTTGGTGCTGAGG
>DATAPK010000358.1:0-29877 GCA_036265245.1 Tepidisphaeraceae bacterium
GTTCGCACGATGCAGGCGTGGCGAAAACGGGCCGGCGAAGTCTTCGACAGAAACATCAAAACATGGAACGCCATCAAAAAGCCAAGCCCTGCGGCTTTCTTCGCCAACCTGCTGCCATTTCCATCGGATGGACATTTCCGCCAAGCACTGGTGCTTTGTCACATGATGCTGCCGCGAGGGAAGCGGCCTTTGAAGGATGTGGCTAAAGAGATCACGAAAATTTACGAACGAAATGTCGCCGCGTGGGAAGATGATTATAAAATCTGGACGAAAGGTGTTTCGAAACGCGCGGTGGTGAAACCGAAGAGTTCGAAAACGAAGACTACGAAAAAATCGAAGACGACTCGGAAACGATAGCGCGTGACCCCACGCATGCGTGGGGCTATATGGTTAAATGAACCGTGACACATCTCCCGGCCATCTTCGCGCTCCTGGTTCTGGCGGCAGGGTGGTATTACATTTTTTACTCTTCGGCCGCCCATCGTCTTTCGGGGGTTGAAGACCTTCGCCTCAACGCCGTCCGCATTCGCTTGCGGCGAGTGAACGGGATCGTGATGATGATGCTGGCCGTCTCGTTTTATGCGGCCTGCTATACCGTGAACGATGCGCGATCGGCGAGTTGGGTCTTCATCAGCATCATTGTCCTCATGGCGGCGATGCTGGTGCTGGCCTTGATCGATCTGCAACTCACCAAGCGATTGCGCGCCCGACAGAAAAGGGATCATTCATGACCGCTTCTTCAATTCGACCCATGCTTTCAAAAAAGAAGTTCTTTGTGTCTTCGTGCCTTTGTGTCTCTGCGTATTTTTTCTCTTCGATTTTATTGATAGCCGGCGGCTGCAGTTCCTCTCAGCCCGCTTCCGCCCTGCCGACCACCAACATGCACCTCGGCAAGGCCGACTTCGTGATTGAAATCGCCAACACCGATCCCGTTCGCATGCACGGCCTGATGGAGCGAGATTCCATGCCCAACAATCATGGCATGATCTTCGTCTTCCCCGACGAGCAGCCTCGCGAATTCTGGATGAAAAACACGCGATTCCCGTTGGATATCGCATACCTCAATTCCGCTGGTCAAATCGTTTCGATCAAGCAGATGAAAGCCTATGACCTGACCGGCGTTCCCAGCGACGGGGCTGCCAAATATGCCATCGAGCTGAACCTCGGCATCGCCTCCGCCGCAGGTTTGAAACCAGGCGACCACATCGATATCCCGCCTGAAGCCAAAGACGCCAAGAATTAGTTTTAGGACGATTGTCGCGGCTACAGCACCCCCATTAAGTCCCACCCTCATCCTGCCGAAGATCACTAAAGAGTCTTTGTATAGGGTCGATCCGCATCCATGTCGGCAATGCCATCCGTCCAATCTCTCCTTGAGGCGCTTCGCAGCGCGCTGGCTCCCGGTCCCGAATCGCACGACCAAACCATCGGGGGCATTGAGAGACAGATCGATTTTCTTCAAACCGAAATCACCTCGTTGCAGGATGAAGTGAATTTGCTTCGCCGCCGCGATGAATCGCTCGGGTTCTACATGAACCGGGTGGATGAGGAGATGCGGCTGGCGGCGCGGTTGCAGCAGGATTTTCTGCCCAAGAGCATGCCGCAGCTTGGGCAGGTGCGGTTTCATTCGCTCTATCGACCGGCCGGCTATGTCAGCGGCGATCTGTACGACATCATGCGGCTGGATGAAAACCACGTCGGCTTTTATATGGCCGATGCGGTGGGCCACGGCATGCCCGCCGCCTTGCTCACCATGTTCATCAAGAACGCGCTGGTCACCAAGGAAATTGTGCCCGGCGGATATCGACTGCTTCCTCCCGGCGAAGTCCTTGCGAAATTAAACCAGACGATCGTCGAGCAAAATCTTTCCTATGCCACCTTCGCCACCGCCATCTACGGCTACATCAACGTTCACACCCTGGAAATTCAGTTCGCCCGCGGCGGACACCCCAATCCGGTTCTCATCCGGCCCGACGGATCGACACAAGACCTGGCCGCCGAGGGAAGCCTGCTCGGCGTTTTCTCCGACGGCGAATTTCAATCCGCCTCCTTCCAACTCGCCCCCGGCGAGCGCCTGCTGCTCTACACCGACGGCGTGGAAGTCCTCTGCGGCTCCGGCGAAAAGCTCGACATCAACCGTTGGCGCGATGAATTGAAAAAGCGATCCCAATACCCCACCGAGCAATTGCTCCAGGAATTCAGCCAGCAACTCGACGCCAGCGCCGGCAGCCTTCAGCCGAAGGATGACTTGACGATGGTGATGCTGGAAACCACCGCAGACACGAAATAAGTTCGACCCCGCCGCTCGCGGCTTGGAGATGTTTCAAAACACAGACGCCGGCCCTGAGGTACTCCGAAGAGGCGGATCAACTACAGGAAAAATCCGAGTCTTCGGCGTACCTCAGACACCGGCGTCTGCCGCTGCTGCGGATTTCAAAACAGCGACATAGCGCTGCGACCCCTTTGATCTCACTTCCCAAACATTTCGTTCAACATATCCGCCAACCGATACCCAGCCAGCCCCACCTGATGCATCGCCACTAATTCAGCTTTGGCCATATACCCCGGCGGCAATCCCGGAATCTTGTCGGGCGCCGCGCCGCTTCTGCCTTTTGGCGCAACCGCCGTATCAAGATGGCCATTCAAATACGCATCCTCCACCGCCAGGGCATTGCTCTCCTTCGCCCAAGCCATGAAATCCGTCGTGCCCAGAAGTGATTTCATTTTCGCTCGCGAAAACTGCGGGTCAGAATGCACGCCCTGCGCGATGTATTGATCGATAAATTCCGACTTGTAATCCCCCGGCAGCGAATCCCACACCAGATGCAAATTGGCCATGCTGTCTGGATAAGGCGGATCGCGCAGCACCAGTTCCGCGTTGCCTCCCTGATCGCCCTTGGGATATTGCTTCGAATAAAGCGACACCGTGTGCAGGGGCTGATGAATGTCGCCAACCAGGTGAATCACCCAGCACAAATCGATCGCCCGTTTGTCCGCCGCTGCCTGCGGATTTTTCAACTCCGCCGAGCATTGCGTCAACGCCTCCACCGCATTGTGTGGCCCTTCGCCCTGATCCTTTTGTGGTGGCGTCTCCACTCCATCATCGAATGGGATATCAATGTAATGCCACTGCGGGTGGTTGTAGGCCGCGTGCATCGGATGATTCTGTCCGCGCACTTTGTCCGGCCAGGTCGCCGCATACGCAAACGCATAGCGGGCGGCATCTTCAGGCTTCGTGCCTTCCGGTAAATTGTCTTGCAAATCCTTTTGATAGAGAGGATGCCCCTTCAGGATCTGCGTCACCGCCGCCCGGGTCTTTGGCGTTAAATCCTCCCACGCGATCAGTGCCACCACTTTGTGTCCCGAATCAATCCACCCCCAACTGCACCGCGCCGGCAGCAACGCGAAGGCCAACATGAATGTGATCCACGAAAGAGGGTTTTTACGCATGCCCGGATTATAGCGGGAATTTTCATCACGGAGATATGGACGCTTAGAGAAATCAAATGACCAAGGGCCAATGACCAACAAAGCACCAAATTCCAATTCCCCAATTTTGGATCTTGGTTCTTGGGATTTTGTTGGTCGTTGGCCCTTGGTGATTCGCTGATCGCGTACGGTCTATTGCACTTCCTGCGCGTCTCGGGGTGACAAAAAATATCCCGATTTCACCGGGCCGCAACAACCGCCGCCTGCTGGGAATTGCCGTAGACGACCTGCGATATCACGTAGCTGCCGCTCGAATCCTTTCGGCCGCGCACCATCACGAAAAGAATCTGCGCTTCGGTCGTATCCGCATGCGTGACATCGCCGGTATAGAAAACCATGACCGCGAACGGATCGGCATCGGCGGGCGATAACAGGCTCTGCACCCATCGGGCGGCTACGCTATTGGCTTTGTCCGTCGCCCCGCCTTCAGCGGGTGTCAGCAGCTTTTTCACATCGTCCGAGGCAATCGATCCCGCCACCGCCGTCGCGATATCGCCGGCGATGTTTCCACCAGGATACAGATAGGCCTTCGCCGCCAGCAGATTCGTTCCCCCGGTGTGCGCGGTGAGATCGGCCAACTGCTTCGTGGAACTATCGAACGAGCGGATGATGCAATCATCGCTCAGTTGCTGCTTGGAATGATCGTCACTGGAGGCCAGCGCGCTGGCAAAGGTTTGAACCGCCTGATCCCACTCCGCCGGCGCCGGCTGGGTCGTCTGTGCGCATACCGGCCTGGCCCACCCTGCCAATACCAACATCATTAGCAGGCAAATCCACTTCATCAGAGGTACTCCCAATTTGTGTATCGGCGTAAACTACGCAAATTGCGGAGCATTTGCTTTATTGGGACTTTGAGTGCCCCATTTCTGTTTCTGGGACGCGAAAACGATGCTCGGATATGATCTTCGACCCATTCGGAGGAAACTCGCATGAGAAATCTAAACTGGTTGCTTGTTGTGTTTTTGCTATTTTCGTGTGTGGCCACGCATGCCGAAAATCCAAAACCCGTTGCCGCCAAGCCGCTGTATCGTGATCCTGTTTACGACGGCGCCGCAGACCCCACTGTAATCTGGAACCCACTCCTCAAACGCTGGTGGATGTTCTACACCAACCGCCGAGCCAATGTAGCCGATCTCACCGGCGTCACATGGGTTCACGGCACACCTATCGGCATTGCCGAATCCGCTGACAATGGTGCCACTTGGAAGTATGTCTCCACCGCCGACATCCAACTCCCGCCCGAGTTTGGCGGCAAGGATGTCACCCTCTGGGCTCCCGATGTCGTCCTCGGCGACGACCACCAATGGCATATGTTCCTCGCCGTCGTCCCCGGCATCTTCCCGGATTGGAACCATCCGCGAAGCATCGTCCACCTGACCAGCACGGATCTGCTCAAATGGCGAAACGCCCAGCCGCTCACGCTTGCCACCGATCGCGTCATCGATCCCTCCATCATCCGCATGAGCGATCACCTCTGGCGGATGTATTACAACGACGAGCGCCACGGCAAAGCGATTTACTACGCTGAATCTCCCGACCTCAACACTTGGACCGACAAAGGCCCCGCCGTCGGCACCAAATGCGAAGGCCCAAAAGCATTTCGCTGGCAAAACAAATTTTGGCTCATCGTCGATGAATGGAAGGGCTTGGCCGTCTATCGTTCCGACGATGACGGCAAAACCTGGAGCAAGCAACACGACAATCTCTTAGCCACCCCCGGCACCGGCACCGATGACCAAGCCAAAGGCGGCCACCCCGACGTCGTCATCAGCAAGGACCGCGCCTACCTTTTCTATTTCACCCACCCCAACCGAAAAGATTCCGATCAGATGAGCGACACCACCGCCCATCGCCGAAGCTCCATTCAGGTTGTCGAAATGAAATTCAAAGATGGCTGGTTGACGTGCGATCGCGATCAGCCGACGCAGATCGATCTGATACCACCCATCGCGGCAAATTAAGGAAAATCGCTCACGCCGATTTTCGTCGAGGGCGACGCGTTAGAAGTGGCGAGCACGCGTCGATTTTACGCGATGCCGCGCGGTCAAAAAAACGCTCTCCGCATGACGAGCATTCGTAGAATTCGAGATTAGGAACTTCGTACCGTTTTCCCCCGGACGACCGCACCAGATCTCGCCGAACGTAGGCGATCCGTTTACTGCCACAAATTGGACATTTGTCAATTTTCAGCATTGTCTCTCAAATGGCACGCTTGGCCGATATCAAAATATAATACGTCTCGATCCCGTGATGGACAACAAGTTTCCCTTTCGAGTAAACGAGGCAGCCTTCAAGATTGGTGCTTTGGATAATGTGGAGATATTCCCTCCCTTTGCTTCGTGGTCTTGTTGAACGGATTGTTTTGTAGATCGCCACCGCGGTAACAATCGACTCAATCACATCGCTTTCCTGCAAATCATCCAATTCACGTTCGGTCGTTGCCTTTTCAGTGAATATCACGTTGCCTGCAATTACGGCACGTTTGATGCGAATGAGAATATCGTGCATTGAAACGATTTGGTTGAACAACGCCCATTAGATTATCGCTGGGCCGATCCTGACAATCCATCACCCGCCCATCGCCTCGACGCCGCCCATGATTTCTGACAATTCCGTCGTAATCTGGCTCTGCCGCGCGCGGTTGTATTGCATCGTCAATGACTTCTGCAGCTTGTCCGCGTTGTCCGTCGCGCTCTTCATCGACACCATTCTCATGACATGCTCACTGGTTGTTGCATCGAGGAACGCCTGGAACACCGAACTCTTTACCGTCTGCGGCAAAAGTTCATCCAGCAATTCTTTCGCGCTGGGCATGAAATCATAAAGCGTTTCAGTGTGAAGCTTGGCTTCCGCCTGCTTCGGCTGCGTTTCCGCAACCCCGGCCAGCGGCAGCAACGTGGCGATCTCCGCCTTCTGCTGCCCGGCACTGATGAAATTCGTATACGCGACATGCACCGAATCAACCTTGCCCTCGACAAACTCATCGATGAAGTGTTGGGCCAGTTTTTCGACATCCGCAAAGCGAGGCATATCCTTGGCCAGGCTCTTTTGCGTGATCGGGATCTTCTGGAAATTAAAATTGCTGATCCCCTTCATGCCGATGACATACAGATCGATCGTCTTGCCCGCCGCCTTCTGCTCGCGAATAAAATGCGATGTCAGACGAAGGATGTTGCCGTTGTATGCACCGGCCAATCCTCGATTGCTCGTCAGCACCAGCAGCGCGATGCGATTGGTCTGATCTTCCGCGCTGGGCCGCCGCAGCAAAGGATGATCCACATCCCCCAGACTCGCCGCCAACTCCGCCACCAGCTCGCGCACCTTCTTGGTGTAGGGTTTGGTTCCGGTCGCCCGCTTCAGCGATTTCTGAAACATCGCCGTCGCGATCATCTGCATCGTCTTGGTGATCTTGCGGATATTACGAACCGCTTTGCGTCGCTTAACAATAGCCCGTGCCTTCGCCATGGCGGGGGATTATGGGGACCGGAACGCGTTCTTCAAGCATACCCTCCTGTAGCTGCGGGATCCCATGTACTCATGGGAGGTGACCCTGCGTCGCCTCTTCGAGTTTTCCTTCGGAAAACGGCGACGCAGGCGTCGCGGCTACAATAGAACTAAGGCTTACGAAGATTCAATTCCCGTCAAAATATCGAAGATAATCGGCCCCTTATCCGCCGTCGCCGAATCCGTTCCATTGCCACCATCGAGAGTGTCCACCTGCCCATCGTTGGCGAAAAGCTGATCGTTGCCGTCATGCCCAAAGAGATGATCCTTGCCAGGCCCACCGTCGATAAGATCATCCCCCGCCTCGCCGCGCAGGGTGTCATCGCCCGTGCCACCCGAAAGCACGTCATCTCCATTCCCACCAAACAACACGTCCGCGCCACCGCCGCCAAGGATTGTGTCATTTCCGTCGCCGCCGTACACGCTGACGGGGATTGAGTTCGGCACACCTGTCGTTTGATCGCCGATCACATCGATCCGATCCGGGCCAGGCGTGCCGATGATCTTCTGCATCGACCCGGTCGCGGAATTGAGAATCACCTCATCCGTTTCAAACCCGGTGAACTGCGAAAAATCGATTGTCTTTGGCAAATCAGGAATAACCGGCGAAAAAGAAATCGAATCCTCGCCTGCTCCGCCATCGGCGTGGATCGCGCCCTGATATAAAACCTGATCATTCCCTGCCCCGCCAAGAATATCCGCCGTTACATCTTCCCCCAGGAAGAATCGATCGCTCCCACCGCCTCCATTGGCAACGAAGTCAGGCCCACTGATATTCAGGTTGAACGAATCATTACCGCCGCGGCCCTCAAGGTTAAGAAATTCAATTCCCGTCATGCCAAATTGAACGAAATTGTCGGCGAAATTCGTCCCCGCCAACGTATCATTTGCTGTTCCATTCGTTGGCACGATGAGATCTGTTTCACTTCCATCGATTGCCGTTAGTTGTTGATCGCCCTCCCCAATTCCCGTCGCCGAACCAAACACAAATTCAAACGCTGATGTCCGGCCCGAATAATCATACAAATTATTCCCATCCCCACCGGCCAGCGTGTCATCGCCCGCTCCGCCAATGAGCGAATCATTCCCATCACCACCAAGAAGCGTGCTTCGAAGCGCCCCAACCACCATGATCGAATCATTTCCATCCAATCCTTCGACGCGCACACGTCTCACACTCGACAGATCGTGGCTTTCCGGATTTCCGTTCAGCACGGCGTCAACCGATGTTCCATTGATGCTCACTTCAATCCGATCGTCGCCACTCGTTCCGCTGACGATGAGCGTGCCTTTGCTTGTGAGCGATGTAAACCCCGCGAGCAATGCCCTCATTTCAAGAAGTTCCACGCGGAACAATTCCCATCCAGATTGAATTTGAAATTGCTGTTTCATCGAATGATCCCCGTTGAAATACCCCGCACGGTTGATTGAATTATCCGGCCTTGCCACTTCAGTGGCAAGGTTCCCAGCCTCATGCTAGGATTCCGCCTCAAAGGGGCCGTAGCTCAATTGGGAGAGCGCCGGGTTTGCAACTCGGAGGTTGCCGGTTCGATCCCGGTCGGCTCCAGTCGGGGTTTCGTCGTCTTCAGATCGTTAACACCGCTCAATAAATCACTTATTGCTCTGGCAATCGCCGGCGCCATGGCCGCCGTGCCCGTATTCAAACCGGAATGAAAGACGAAAAATCCGCCCGACACAGTCGGCCTAATTGCCGCCGCCGGACGTTGATCGTTGGTGGCCGAACGCATGCAAATCGCGTTGCTCGCCTCAATCTCCGCCTGTGGCAACACACGCCGCACCGCACGCACGAGGGCGGCATCAACCCTCGCGATCTCCGAAGCATCACACGCAAAAGGAAACGGCCCAGCTTCGATGTACCCGCCGCTGACAGAAATATATTCCCGCCGCCGGACTTGGTCGAAGTAAGGCACAAAATTCAGATTGATCTCCGACGCCGAACATCGCATTTTCATCGGCAGCGAAAACCCCTGAGGCCGCGGCAACAGCAGCCATCGACCCGCCACGCCATGCAACTGAATCCCAAGCTGATCGAGCAGCCCCGCGCCGCAATAAGCGCCCGGCGCAATGACATAATGATCCGCCCGCTCAACGCCCTGCGGAAATCTCAAACCCGTCACATGACCACTGGAATCCGATAGCATTTCCAGGCACTCGCAGTTCCATCGCATCGCCACACCCTGACGCTCAAGCCAATCCAGTATGTTGCAAACGAATCGTCGAACGTTCAGTGTGAATCCCTCGATGCACATCGCGCCGCCCACCGCTTCCCGTCGAAACGCCTCCACAAAGCACGGCGCAATCGCGGCCAATTGAGCATCGCTCAAAACTTCGCAAGGCACTCCGAGCATACGATGCAAACCCTCGGCCTCCTTCACTTCATCGACGCGCTCATACAAACGAAGAATGGAATCCATGTGAAGGCTTGTTCCATCAAACAAATCGGGATGGGCCGCGAACATCTCCCGCCAGAGAATCATCGCCCGGCGGGTGGTTTGGATATGCCACTCGAACGTCGGCCCGGCAGATTCGGGCCAGGAATTGCACGCTTCCAGTAGCGTGATCGATCGCCCCGCCTCGCCGCCGCACGTCGCCGATCGCGAATCGCCGGCCTGTTTTCGCGGATCATCCCCCGTCGAAAACAATTCAACCCGCAGCCCCACTCGAACAAGCTCCACCACGACGAGCAACCCCTGTATGCCGGCGCCAACAACAATCGCGCGTTTCACGAAAGCTCCCCGCTGCCCGTCGGAAACGTCACTTCCAGCCAAACACAATCGCTGGTAGTTTTGATGATCGGATTCTTCATCACCGCCGGCAGCAAAACCGTATCGCCCTTCGTAAACGTAGTGGGTTCCTTGATTCGATCGACTGTGATCTGCGCGTTCCCTTCCAGCATGATCCAAACCACCGGCTCATCGTAAGGCACCGGCTCTTCCACACCTTCGGTCATGCGCACTTTTTCCAGCTTAAACTGTGGGCACGTCACCAGTCGCGTCACCGTCGTAAAAAGCCCCGCTACATGGCTGCGTGTCTGCTCCGGCTCTGGCTTGCCGGAAAAATCGATGCACTCGAGCGCCTCTTTCACATGCAGCTTTCGCAACTTGCCCGTGCTCGGATCGACGCGATTGAAATCGAACACGCGATACGTCGTATCGCTCGCCGTCTGCACTTCCGCCACAAACACACCCGCCCCCAGCGCATGCACCGTGCCGCTTTTGAGATACAAACATTGCCCCGGCTTGGCCGGCACCGCGGTGATCAGTTTCTCAACCGACCCATCATTCAGCGATGCCTCGAATTGCTCTTTCGTGACCCCCGCCTTCAGCCCTTTAAGATTCCGCGACCCCTCATCCGCCTGCATCACATACCATGCCTCGTTTTTCAAAAATGCCCCGGGATGATTGGCCGCGTATTTTTCATCCGGGTGCACCTGCACCGACAAATCCTCGCGCGCGTCCAGAAACTTGGTCAAAATCGGAAACTGCCCCTCGGGCAGCAGCGAAACATCGCCGAGAATGTCTCTGCCAAATTCCTCAATCGTCTGATGCAGCGTTCGCCCCGCCAATGGCCCGCTCGCAATCTGGGCACTCACCCACCCCGTCGATCCCTCCACCACCCCCGGCGGAAAGTCATACAATTCCCAACTTTCCCCTATGGGCCCCCCCGCCGGCAACTTTTTCCCCAGCAACCCCTCCAACTTCCGCCCGCCCCACATCTTCTCAACGAATTTCGGAACGAATTTGAATGGATAAAGCATGGTTGCTGCCGGCTATTAAATGTTGCCTAGTGCATGTTTTGATCTGTCAGTTGAAGTTGATAATCCATCGACCCCGCCCTGACAATGCACACACCCCATGAGCACTTGCGATTTCGCGTCCTTCGGCCTAATTCATACTAATCCGATAGGAATTGTTGACGCCAAGCAGTGTCTGGCTTATTCTCCCCCCATGCGGATCAAATTCATCGCAAGTCTTTTGGCAATCATGGCGGTTACGGGTTGCGGATCAAAAGAATCCGCCTCCGTTGCGACCAACCAACAGACCGCCCCCAGCGAAGTGACCATTGGTTATTTCGCCAACCTCACCCACGCCCAAGCCGTGCTTGGGGTTTCTTCGGGTGAATTCGCCACCGCCATCGCCCCCGCGACGCTCAAAACCAAGGTATTCAACGCCGGCCCGTCTCTGATCGAAGCGTTGATTGCCGACCAGATCGACATTGGCTACGTCGGCCCAGGCC
This sequence comes from Tepidisphaeraceae bacterium, assembly GCA_036265245.1. GTDB lineage: Bacteria > Planctomycetota > Phycisphaerae > Tepidisphaerales > Tepidisphaeraceae > DATAPK01. Next base: position 11,251 of record DATAPK010000358.1, read on the forward strand.
CGGTGCTCACCGCCTACGCCCGCGGCGGCGGCGATACCATCCGCGTCATCGCCGGCGCGGCGGCCAATGGCGTCGCCATCGTCGCCGGCAAAGATTCCGGCATCAACACGCTGGCCGACCTCAAAGGCAAAAAACTCGCCACGCCTCAGCTCGGCAACACGCAAGACATCTCCGCCAAGCACTACCTTCTCAGCGTACTCCATCAGGACAATGTCGATAACGTCGTTCCCGTCGCCAACAATGAGCAACTGCAACTCCTCGCCTCCGGCAAGATCGACGCCGCCTGGGCACCCGAGCCCTGGGGTTCGCGCCTGCTCGTCGAAGCCGGCGGAAAACTTATCGCCGAGGAGAAGGACACCTGGCCCGATAAAAAATTCACTCTCACGCTCGTCATCGCCCGCCCCAAGTTTCTCAAGGAGCATCCGGATATCGTCGAAAAGATTCTGAAGGTCCACGCGCAGTGGACGCAGCGCCTCAGCACCGAGCCCGATAAATATAAGACCCAACTGGGTGACGCGCTAGCCGGGCTGCTCGCCGGCAAGAAGCTTCCGCCGGGCGTGGTTGATCAGGCGCTGCCTCGCGTTGAATTTACCGATGAGCCGCTGGCCGATACGTTGACGACCATGGCGCAGTGGTCTTACGAGCTTCACGTCGTCAAGCAGCCGCCCAAGCTCACGGATCTGGTCGATACCAGCTTGTTAAAGGAAGCCGAGAAGAGCATCCGCTGACATGACCCTGGCAACGCTGGAACAACCCCCGACCGCTTCGCCGGTCGCCCTTGGCGGCGCGGACAAGGGCCGTCTCGTCATCGATTCCGTCACCAAATTCTACGAAACGACCGGCGTTCCCGTCCTGCAAAACATCTCACTCACCTGCCAGCCCGGCGAATTCGTCGTCGTCGTCGGCCCCAGCGGGTGCGGCAAAACAACGCTCTTAAATCTCGCCGCCGGAATGATCCGGCCCGATCAAGGCACCATCTCTCTCGATGGCAAACCCATCACCGCACCCGGCCCCGAGCGCGCGATGGTCTTCCAGGAGCATGGCCTGTTTAGCTGGCTCACCGCCGCTCAAAATGTCGATTTTGGCCTGAAAATGGCCGGATTTCCAAAAAGCGAACGCAAAGATCGCGTCGCCGAAGCGCTCAAGATGGTGCATCTCTCGCACATCGCCAAAAAATATCCGCACCAGCTTTCCGGCGGCATGCGCCAGCGCGTCTCGATCGCCCGCGCGCTTGTCATTCAACCCGCCGTGTTGCTGATGGACGAACCTTTCGCCGCTCTCGATGCACAAACTCGCTTTCATCTGCATGAAGAGCTTCAGGAGCTTTGGCTCAAAACGCACAAGACGATTTTGTTCATCACGCACTCGATTGCTGAAGCGGTGAGATTGGCCGATCGGGTTGTCGTGATGCACGCCCATCCGGGGCGCATTCGCAATGAAATCAAAGTGACCCTCTCGCATCCGCGAAAATCGCACAGTGACGATGTCGCCCACATCGTTCGAATCGTCCGCCGGGAAATTGAAGAAGAGGTGAATCGTGTTAACGCGCAATTGGCTGACGAGTTCCGCCCAAGGCCGGCGGCTGATGATCTGGACGATGATTCTGGTGACCTGGGAGGCGGCATATAGAATCGTCGGGTGGTCCGCCATTCGATTCCCCGCGCCCACGCTCCTGATCGATTCAACCGCCTCCATGCTCGGTCACGAAACCTTCTTCGGCGAACCTTTCCACAAAGGCTGGCCCGGCAGGCCTGCGGATTATTTGCCTTCCAATCTCCCGCCGACGCCGTTTCTCAAAGAGCCGCTCATCGAAGCCAATCTCGTCAGCGGCATACGTTTAATCCTCGGCTTCACCATGAGTGTCGCCCTGGGCGCGCTCTTCGGCGCACTAATGTGGCGATGGAAAGAAATGGACGAACTCTTCGGCCCCCTCTTCCTCGGCCTGCAAACACTTCCCAGCGTTTGCTGGGTTCCCCTGGCCATCATGATCTACGGCCTGACCGAACAAGGCATCCTCTTCGTCCTAGTCATGGGCAGTTTCTCCGGCGTCGCGATCTCTCTTCGTGACGGCCTGCGCACGATCCCTCCGCTATATCAACGCGCCGGCGCCATGCTCGGCGCGCGCGGCTGGCGGATGTATCGATATGTCCTTCTCCCCGCGAGTTTGCCCGCGCTGGCCGGCAGTCTTCGCCAGGGTTTCAGCTTCGCCTGGCGATCGCTCATGGGTGCGGAGGTCATCTTCGCCGTCCAACGCCGCGGACTCGGATGGCTCCTGCAAACAGGCCGTGATTTGAATGATGTCGCCCAGGTTGTCACCGTCATGATCGTGATGGTGATGATCGGCATGATCGTCGATCGTTTCGCCTTCGCGAAAATCGAAAAGCACATCGCCGCAAGATTCGGACTTGCCTAACCGCGAGATCACCACTGTAGCCGCGACGCCTGCGTGAATGCCATTCAGTTAAGGTTCTGGCAGCAAAATTCGCCTGAAGCTACGATGGAATTCGACTGAATCAATGCCCGACAGATGTCGGGCAAATTCGGTTTGGGCATTAAACCCACAAAAATCCCTTAACTGAATGGCATTCACGCAGGCGTCGCGGCTACAGGGTTGGTTCAGTAAGGCGCACATGCGGATTATCATCTCCAGCTTAATCCCGCCAGCGTAAGTTTTTGATGGTTTTTGCGAAGTGCAATTTGGTGGATTTCACCACATCAATGTTTTGGTTTGGCGAGCTGCGCGCCGACGGATTCGCATAGGCCGACGAATGTTTGTTCGGCGACGGAGAGGTTGCGGCCTGCGAGCGATGCGACGCACCAGGTGCGTTTGAGTTTTCGGCCGGGGAGGGGAAGGTAGACGAGGGATTTTTCGGCGAGCTCGGGGCGGACGATCCATTGAGACATGATGCTGACGCCCAGGCCGAGTTTCACCAGTTCTTTGATGGCGCCGGTTTCGCCAAGCTCGATCCAGTTACGCAGAGGCGCGCCCATTTGGGTGAGGTAGCGATCGACTAAACGAAACGTAGCGCTGTGGCGGCTGTAGAGAACCATGGGTTGGTTGCGCAGGTCGCGGCGATCGACTTTGGTGGTCTTGGCCCAAGGGTGGAGCGGGCTGACGACGAAGCCCAGTTCATCGACGAAGAGTTCGTGGAAGTGAAGTTTCTTTTGTCGCTCGGGACGGATGGCCAGGCCGAGGTCGATCGATTCGTCGAGCAGTTGCTGGACGACGGCGGGGGAGTCGGCGGGGAAGATGGAGAGGGAATAGTTGGGGAAGCTTTCACGGAATTCGCGAAGGGCTTCGGGGATGATGTACTGGCAGGCGGAAGGGGAAGCGCCGATGCGGAGTCGGCCGAAGTCGGGGCGAACGGTTTGCTGGACGATGACGGAGGCCTCATCCATCGCAGCGAAGATTCGCCGGGCATGGGGGAGGAGGGCTTGGCCGGAAGGAGTGAGTGAAATCGCTTTGCCGCGTCTGATAAACAGGGGCGTGCCGAGTTCGCGTTCCAGCCGGGCAATTTGATGGCTGACGGCGGATTGAGTGAGAAACAGATGTTCCGCGGCGCGGGTGAAGCTCAAAGTTTCAGCAACGGCGGCAAAAACGCGGAGATGGTGCACATCTTCCATGCAGTATCCATGAATGAGATCGATCAAAAACTTCTATATTATGAATTGGATTCATTATCAAGGATTCGGTAAATTCCCCACGTCGATCAGGCGGAATGCGAGGAGTTTGGCAGGAGATCGACTTCGCTGAAATGGGATTGGATCCTGTCGGCGAAAGGCAAAAAGAGTGGCGATTGGTTGTGTTTGAGTGGCAGTGTCCGGACGAAACCATAATGAGCTGAGAATCGGATTTGTTCCATTACTGGATGCCGCACCGATTATCGCTGCCTATGAGTTGGGGTATTTCAGCGATGAGGGGCTGAGCGTTTCGCTCGATCGTCAGATCGGGTGGGGGAATGTCCGGGATAAATTAACATTTGGGCATTTGCAGGCGAGCCACGCGTTGCTGGGGATGCCGGCGGCGAGCGTGATGGGTTGGCCGCGGTATCTGGAACCGCTGGTGGGGTTGGTGTCGCTGGGGTTTGGGGGGAATGCGATTGCAGTGAGCAAACGGCTGAGCGATGCGGGGGTGAATAACGCAACGACGCTGGGGGAATGGATCAGGCAACTGCCGCGCGGGGAGGCGCGGCCGGTTCTCGCGCACACGTTCGATTCTTCGACGCATCATTATTTGCTTCGAGACTGGTTGGCGATGGGCGAGGTCAATCCGGATCGGGATGTGCGGCTATGCGTGCTGCCGCCGCCACAAATGGTCGGGCAATTGTGCAAGGGATATCTCGATGGGTTTTGCGTGGGCGAGCCGTGGAGCACGGCGGCGCAGAGCGCGGGGTGTGGCACGATCGTGACGGTGACGACGGATCTGGTTCCCGAGCATCCGGAGAAACTTTTGGCGGTGACACGAAAGTGGCTGAATGAGAATCCGGAGATTGCCCAGCGCGTGGTGCGGGCGATGCTGCGGGTGGGAGAGTTTTGCGAAGATGTGGGGAATCGCGTGCGGCTGACGGAGATTCTGGCGCAGCCAAATTATCTGGATGTCGAGCCGGAAACGCTTTTGCAGAGTTTCGTGACCGGAGATGGCGCGGGTTCGATGCGCAATCGGGGGCAACGGAAGATTTCAAGAGCATACGGGGTGTCGGCAGCGGGGATGTTTCCGAGCGGGATGCATGTGGCGTGGCTGCTTTCGCAGATGAAAAGGTGGGGGCATCTGCCGGCGAACGCGGATGTGCGAAGCATCGCGGAGGAGAGCATCGACAGCACCGCGTATCGCGCGGTGGCGGGAACGATGGGAGTCGTATGCCCGGCGAACGATTTTCCGCCGATGCGATTACGCGAGGGATGGTTTTCGGTGGAGAGCGCGGAAAAGCAAACGGGTGATCTGTTGGCGGCGAAATAGAAACGGAAAAAGAGGATCGGCAGGGAATCACGATGGAAAACAAACGAAAAGCGACTCGCATCAGGCTGCTCGATTTTTCTTCGCCACAGATGCGGGCGTTTCACATGAGTTGGCTTGCGTTTCTAACCTGTTTTTTTGCGTGGTTTGGGATCGCGCCGCTGATGAAGGAAGTGCGGAGCGAGTTGAACCTCACGCCGGCGCAGATTGGGAACATCATGATCGCGTCGGTGGCGATCACGGTGCTGGCGAGATTGCTGGTGGGATGGCTGTGCGATCGGATCGGGCCGAGGCTGACGTATACGTGGCTGCTGTTGCTCGGGGCGATTCCGGTGATGTGCATCGGGCTGGCGCATGGATACGCGATGTTTTTGCTAATGCGGCTGGCGATTGGGGTGATCGGGGCATCGTTTGTCATCACGCAATATCACACGTCGGTGATGTTCGCGCCGAACGTGGTGGGGACGGCGAATGCGACGTCGGCGGGGTGGGGAAATATGGGCGGCGGGATCACGCAGTTTTTAATGCCGCTGGTGTTTGTCTGGTTTGTCGGGCGTGGGCTCAGCCACGCGGGGGCGTGGCGGGCGTCGATGTTTGTGGCGGGGGTTGTGTGCGCGCTGATGGGGGTGGCGTATTTCTTTCTGACGCAGGATACGCCGATGGGGAATTTTAAGGAATTGCGGGCGCGCGGAGAGTTGCCGGCGAAGAGGCAGGACTTTCGCGGGTTTCTGAATGCGGCGAGAGATTCCCGCGTCTGGTTGCTGTTTGTGATTTATGGCTGCTGCTTCGGGATCGAGTTGACGATCGACAACATCGCGCATCTTTATTTCACGGATTACTTTCACATGGGTCTGACGGCAGCGGGGTGGACGGCGGCGGCGTTTGGGTTGATGAATTTATTTGGGCGGGCACTCGGTGGAATTATTGGGGATCGGCTGGGCGTGAAGTTTGGACTTCGCGGGCGGGTGCAGTGGCTTTTCTTTGTGATTCTGGTTGAAGGTTTGCTGCTCATGCTTTTCTCGCGCATGACGGTGCTGACGCCGATGCTCGTGGTGCTGGTGGCATTTAGCTTGTTTACGCAGATGGGGTGCGGGGCGACGTTTTCGGTGGTGCCGTTCATCAATAAGAAATCATTGGGATCGGTTTCCGGAATCGTGGGCGCGGGTGGGAACGCGGGTGCGGTGGCGGCGGGATTTTTGTTTAAGGGGAGCATGTCTTGGCCGACGGGGTTGCTGATTTTAGGCGGGATTGTGACGGCGGCGTCGTTGCTGGCGCTGGGCGTGCGTTTTTCGATCGCGGATGAGTCGGCGGCACGGCAGGAGACGGAGAGCAATGTGCCCGTGGAGATGGAGACGATGGCGGCATCGGTCGCGTAGGACGTAATCATGAATGACGGAACTTTCAGCGAAGAGCAGACGCAATATCTCCAGGGCTTTGCCGTGGGGAGCGGGATAACGCGCGCTTCGATTTCGCTGCCGACGTTTTCGCAAACACTTGGGTTGCCGGCGGGTGTGGGGAAGAAGGGGGATGAAGCATCGTCGTCGCCGGATGCGATTCACCATGCGGCGCAGGATCGATTTCTGGCGGCGGGGAAGAAATTGTGCGCCGAGGAGCAGGCAAAGCGAAAACTGCACGGGTTGGACATCTGGGATGAGATGCTGAATCACGCGCGGGACGGGCGTTTTCCAAAGGGGACGGACGTTTTTCTGTTTAAGTTTCTGGGGATGTTTTATGTGGCGCCGTCGCAGGATGCGTTTATGTGCCGGCTGCGTCTGCCGGGTGGGATCGTGAATTCGCATCAGCTTCATGGGATTGCGGAATTGGCCAGGGAATATGGCGGCGGCTATGCGGATATGACGACGCGGGCGAATCTGCAGATTCGGCAGATCGGCGCGAAGCACGCGCCGGATGTGGTGATGGGGTTGTATGATCTGGGCATCATCAATCGCGGGGCGGGGGCGGACAATATTCGGAACATCACGGCGAGCCCGACGGCGGGGATTGATCCGCAGGAGTTAATCGACACGCGGCCGCTGGCTCGGCGGATGCACCATTACATTCTGCACCGGCGGGAGCTTCACGGATTGCCGCGCAAATTCAATATCGCATTTGATGGTGGCGGATCGATCAGCGCGCTGGAGGATACGAATGATATTGGGTTTGTGGTGGTGAGGGTGGAAGAGGGGCAGGAGGTTCCGGCGGGGGTTTATTTTCGGATGATTTTGGGAGGGATCACGGGACACAAGGATTTTGCGCGGGATACGGGGTTGCTGCTGCGCGAGGAAGAGTGCGTGGAAGTGGCCGCGGCGGCGGTGCGGGTGTTTATCGAGTATGGGGATCGAACGGATCGGAAGAAGGCACGGCTGAAATATCTGCTGGATCAGTGGGGGCTGGCGAAGTTTGTCGAAGAGACTGAGAAGAAGTTGTCAAAAAAGCTGACGCGATTTCCGGCAGAGAAGTGCAAGAGCAGCCGCGCGATCAACAAGCACGCGCACATCGGTGTTCATGCGCAAAAGCAGGCGGAGAAATCTTATATCGGTGTGATCGCGCCGGTGGGGCGGCTGACGGTAGATCAGATGCACGGCGTGGCGGAGATAGCGCAGCGATATGGAAGCGGTACGATTCGTTTGACGGTTTGGCAGAACCTGCTGATCTCTGACATTTCCGATGAAGACGTTCCCGCGGTTCAAATTGAAATTAAAAAGCTTGGCCTGAATTGGTCGGCGACCAGCATTCGCGCGGGGTTGGTTGCCTGCACGGGCAGCGCGGGTTGCAAATATGCTTCGGCCGATACCAAGCGACATGCGCTTGCATTGGCCGACCACCTTGAATCGCGCATCAAGTTGGATTGCCCGATCAACATTCATCTGACCGGCTGCCATCACTCGTGCGCGCAGCATTTCATCGGCGACATTGGAATGCTGGCGACGAAAGTGGCCGTGGGGGAAGAGATGCTGGAAGGATATCACGTTTATGTCGGCGGGGGATATGCACATCAGCAGGCGATTGGGCGAGAGTTGTATCGGGATGTTCTGGCGAGCGATTTGCCCGGGCAATTGGAAAAGATGTTACGCAGCTATCTCGACAATCGCCGGGATGAAGCAGAGCCGTTTAACGATTTTGTTCGCAGGCATTCGACACAGAGCCTGAAAGATTTTTTTGACAACAAGAAGGTGAATTCATGAATACGGCAGTTTTATCGACGGTTCCGGTGATTCCAGATTCGGCCCCGTTTACGACGGCGCAGCGCGCGTGGTTGAACGGTTTTTTCGCGGGTTTGTTTGGCGGGCAAGTGGCTTGCGGGGGAAGTGCCGCAGTCGCCGCGCCGGCGGTAACTGAAGCGGTCGTGACGGAAGAAGACGAAGCGATGCCGTGGCATGACTCGGCGTTGTCGATGGAGGAGCGCTTGAAGCTCGCGGAAGGCAAGCCAAAGGAGCGCGTGCTGATGGCGGCGATGGCGCAGCTGGATTGTGGTGCGTGTGGATATTTGTGCCAGACATACGCCGAGGCGCTGGTGCGGGGCGAGGAAAAGGACATGACGCGCTGCGCGCCGGGCGGGAAGGATACGGCGAAGAAGCTGAAGGCGCTGATGGCGGATCAGGGAAGCGACAAAATCATCGCGCCGTCTCAGGTTGGCATTAAGCGAGCCGTGCCGGTGAAGGAGAAGGATGTTTACGATCGCAACAATCCGTTCGCCGCGCGCTTATTGGCAAATAAGCCGCTGAATAAAGCGGGGTCGGCGAAGGATACGCGATTCATCGCGTTTGATTTGAAGGGAAGCGGGTTGTCGTATCGCGTCGGCGACGCACTGGGGGTTTACCCGGAGAATTGCCCGGAATCGGTGAACTGGCTGCTGGATCGTCTGAATGTCAGTGGCGCGGAAGAAGTTTCCGGGCTGGATGGTTTGCCGACAACTTTATTTGAGGCGTTGCAGAAGCATTACCAGATCACCACGCCGAGCGAGCCGATGATTGATTTGCTGGCGCGCAGTTGTGATGGGCCGGCGCATGCCGAGGCGCTGCAGGCGATGCTCGAAGAGAGCGGGCCGGGGATTCCGGAAGGGCATGAGATCATTGATCTGCTGACGATGTTTCCGACGGCCCGGCCATCGTTTGGGGATTTTGTTGCGGCGCTGCGGCCTCTCCAGCCGCGGCTGTATTCGATTTCATCTTCACTAAAAGCGCATCCGGATGAGGTGCACCTAACGGTGGGCGTGGTGCGATATGTGAATGCGCGGCAGAGGCAGTGCAAAGGGGTCGCGTCGACATTCATGGCGGATCGCTTGCGCACCGGGCAAAAGGCGCGTGTGTTTGTGCAGCCATCACATGGGTTTCGGCTGCCGTTCGATCAATCGACGCCAATCATCATGGTCGGGCCGGGGACGGGGATCGCGCCGTTTCGGGCATTTTTGGAGGAACGCAAAGCCGATAACGCCGCCGGCAAAAACTGGCTTTTCTTTGGCGATCAACGCGGTGAATTCGATTTTCTGTATCAGCAGGAATTGGAAGGATATCTCCAGGACGGCACGCTGAAATATCTGGACACGGCGTTTTCGCGAGATCAATCAGAAAAAATTTATATCCAGCACCGCATGCTCCAACGGCGCGGGGAGATTTGGAGTTGGATTGAACGCGGCGCGCATTTTTACGTTTGCGGCGATGCCAAGCGCATGGCGGCGGATGTGGATACAGCGCTGCGGCAGGTCGTGGCGCAGGAGGGCGGCATGAGCGAAGAAAATGCCAAGGCGTTTTTGGCCGAGATGACCAAATCAAAGCGCTATCAGCGCGATGTTTATTGAAAATGCCCAAATCGCTTAAAACAGTTTGTCCTTATTGTGGTGTTGGCTGCGGGCTGCTCGCCAAGAGTGATGGCGCCGGTGGGATAACCGTTCGCGGCGATCCACATCACCCAGCCAATCGGGGCAAGCTTTGCCTGAAAGGGGCGACGTCGGGTTTGACGGTGAATGTGCCGAATCGACTTCGTTATTGCATGGTGGCAGAGAAACCGGGGCGGCTGCGGGCGACGCCGATCGAGGGGGCGGTTCATCATGCTGCGCATCGGCTGAATCAGATTCTGCAGACGCACGGGCCGGGCGCGATCGGTTTTTATCTGTCAGGGCAACTGACGACCGAGTCGCAGTATTTTTTCAACAAGTTCGCCAAGGCGTCTCTGCGAACGAATCATGTCGATAGCAACAGCCGGTTGTGCATGTCGAGCGCCGCCAGTGGGATGACGCTTTCGCTTGGGAGCGATGGGCCGCCGACTTGTTACAGCGATATCGAACTGGCGGACGCATTTTTCTTCATCGGATCAAATGCGGCGGAGTGTCATCCGGTGACTTTTGAACGCGTGCTGGAGCGGATGAAGAAGAAAGGTGCGCCGTGCATCGTAGCCGATCCTCGAAAGACGGCAACGGCGCAGGCGGCGACATTGCATTTGCCGGTGAAGCCCGGCACGGATTTGGCGCTGCTCAACGGCTTGCTTCGTTTGTTGCGCGATCGCGGTTGTCTGGATCAGCGATTTACCGAAAGCAGCACAGAGGGCTGGCGGGAATTGAGTGCGCTGCTCGACGATTATCCGGCCACAAAAGTGGCCGAGATCTGCGGCATTGATTGCGGCGATCTGATGAAGGCGGCGAAAATTCTGGCAGAACACGAACGGCTCATCACCTTCTGGACGATGGGCGTCAATCAATCCGTTCAGGGAACATTCACCAACAATGCGATCATCAATCTGCACCTGGCGACGGGCCGAATCGGCAAACCCGGTGCCGGGCCGTTCAGTTTGACGGGTCAGCCGAATGCAATGGGTGGGCGGGATGTTGGATATATGAGCCATCTCTTGCCCGGCCAGCGGCGCATTGCCGATCCGGAACATCGCGGGCAGATGGAAGAATTTTGGAGATTGAAATCAGGCACGATCCACGACGAGCCGGGTTACGATGCAATTTCGATGTTCGATGCGCTGGATTGCGGCGTGTTGCGGGCGATCTGGATTGTCGGAAGCAACCCGGCGGCGACGATGCCCAATCTTCCGAAGATCCGCCGAGCGCTTGAACGGGCTGAATTGGTGATTGTGCAGGATGCTTATTTGCCCACGGAAACAACGAAATTTGCTCACGTGCTTTTGCCCGCGGCGGTGAATCTCGAACAGACGGGAACCTTCTGCAACAGCGAGCGGTGCGTGTCGTTGATGCAGCAGATCGTTTCGCCGCCTGCGGATGCACGGCCGGATTGGTGGTGGGCACAGCAAATCGCCAATGGGATGGGCTTTCGATCGGGTTTAAGTTTCCAAAACGCGGCAGAAATTTTTGACGAGTTCGCGCGGTCGACCGTTGGCCGGGCCAATGATCAAAGCGCGCTCTCGCACGAGTGGCTGTCCAAGCATGGTCCGACGCAGTGGCCGGCGCCTGCGTCAGGGAGGGCGGTGCGTCGAAGATTTACCGACGGTCGCTTTCCGACACCCAGCGGAAAGGCCCGGCTTTTTGCGAGGCCTTACCTGCCGGCGGATGAGGTGCCCAATGCGCAGTTTCCTCTGGTGCTGACCACAGGCCGCGTCCATAGTCAGTGGCATACGCGCACCAAAACGGGAAATGTGCGGCAACTCAATGCGCTATCATCTGAGCCGTTATTAGAAATGAACCCGCACGATGCGGCGGAACTGGGGCTGAGCGATAAACAGCGCGTGGAAATTCGCAGCCGGCGCGGGCGGGCGGTCAGCACGCTGGCGGTCTGCTCGGCGGCTCCCGTGGGCACGGTGTTTTTGCCGATGCACTGGAACGATTTGTGGTGCGCCGAATCCTCTCCCAATGAAATCACGACCGATGCAGCCGATCCGATCAGCCATCAACCCGCCCTGAAAGCCTGCGCTGTTCAAGTGGCGGCGCTGGATGCTCCGATCCAACCAACCTCTTTATTTCCCAAAGTTGAGGTGATGCAGAATTAGACACCGGCCGGGAACTATAATGCTGGTAGCCGCGACGCCTGCGTCGCCTCTTTATTCGATAACCTCTGAAAATCAGGCGACGCAGGCGATTTTTCAGGTGCGGTCGTCCCTATTTGTCCTCGCTGGCCGTATTCTTCTGCAATGGATATGGCCGATCCTCGTATTCAGGTTGTGGAACCCGGGCAACTCGAACTCGACGTTGAGGCAAACACCGATGCGCCAGTGATTCGGATGATCGGTGACGCGCGGCCTGAATCAACGCTCAAGCGGCGGGTGTTTTTGCTGATCGCGCTGGCGTTTACGGCGGGGCTTTGGTTCTTTTTGTTTTCATTTCTCGCGCCCGCACCAGGCAGGGTTGGGGTGGATGAGAACGCCTATCTCGTCGGTGGGCGCATGCTGGCGGAGCATGGCACGACAGGTTTTAAGCCAAGCGATGATTATCAATTCGTGGGCGCCATGTGGGTGCGGACCAAGAGTGGCTGGTATTACCCGAAATATCCCTTCGGGACATCGCTGCTGAACGCGGTGACGGTGCTGCTTGGCCGGCGCGAGTGGGCGTTTGCGATCGGGCCGGCCTCCACCTGCCTTGCGGTGTTGGGGATGTTTTTCCTGTCGCGAGCGATCGTCGGATCGTTCTATGCGCTGCTGGCAATGATCGTGCTGGCGATGGGACCCACCACGCTGGGGTTTGCGATCCTTCCCGACAGCCATGCGCCGGCGCTGTGCGTCGTGGTGTGGGGGATCTATTTTCTGCTGCGCTGGTGGGAGGGTGGGCGATGGCAATGGGGTGTGGCGGCGGGATTGTTGCTCGGCTTTGCGGTGACGATTCGCTACACCGAAGCGCTGCTTCTCTTTCCGCTTTATCCACTTGATGTGATACGCACCGACGGATTCATCAGCCCCAAGGTGATGTCTGTCCTTAAGGTGTTTGGTTTCCTGCCGATTGGGCCGATCGGCATCGCGGCGATGTCGCGCGTGAAGAATTGGAAATCGTGGCGATCGTATCTTCCCGCAGCCGTGCCGGTGATTGCGTGGGGCGTGCCGGTAGGGGCGCTGGTCATCTTCAACTGGTTTACGGTCGGCCATGCCACCGGCTACGACGGCACGAATGAGAGCAGTGGATTCGCGCTGAAGTATTTTTTTGAGAAATGGGATTTCACTGTTTACCAGTTGTATTTGTGGGGGCTTTTTATCTTCGCGCCGCTCGGTATTGCCGGTTTGATCCTGATCTTTCGAAGCAATTGGCGGACGGCGATGCTGCTGACGATGTGGTTCGTGCCCGGGACGCTGCTCTATACGTCGTACTACTGGGGCGACAATGTTCCGGGTGTTCTTTTCCTGAGATTTTTCCTGACGCTTTTTCCGCCACTGATTATCGCGGCGATGTATTTACTGCGGAGCGCGGGAGACCTCGGCAAGGGCTCGATCGCGTCGCCGCTGGCCGCGGGCGTGCTGACCGCGTGCGCGGTGGCGGTGGGGCTTTCCGTCTCGATCGATGATCTCATCCGCCAGCACCGCGGCAATATGAATCTGCATTATTCCGCTAGAGAAATTATTTCGCACATCAAGCCTTCTTCGGGCGGCAAGCCGATGATTCTGGCAGATGAAGGGATGTTCCCGCTGCTGCTCCAGTACATGCAATTCATGTACGATGCTGACTGGTATCAAAGCGATATCTTCGCCCCACGCATGGGCGGCGGGTTTGGGCTGGCGGGGGTGTTCGAAAAACGAAAATCCACCGACGACACGCCCAGCACGCTTCAAAGCGATCGAATTGATTACATCGATTCCATCCGCAAGGGGAAAACCGATACCGACTTTATTGCCGATGCACATCGCCTGATGGATGAAGCCCTCAATGCCGGCCGGCGGGTTTACGTGATCCTCCCGCCCACCGAGCAGGGGTTCTTTCGGCATCGCTTCATCACAGGTGCTTATGAAATGGTTGAAGTGAACAAATGGTCTGAGCCGTGCAATGTGCAATTCCCCGGCTCTGACGATCACAACGCACTGGCGCCGTCGGTGATGCCCGACAACATGGTCATCCTGCCGTGGCATCCGGTAAGCCGAGCGATGTTTGAAATCCGCCGCCCGCCGGCAACCCAGCCGACGTCTTAGGTGCAAGCACTGGCTCACTGGTGTTGCATTGCTACTCTTCGCTCGCGTTCTCTGGTCCACCGCTCATAGGTTCTTGGATATAACTTCATCTCCGCTTCCAGGATTCCGCTGAAGCTGAAGTTTTGCAGCAGATCGAATTCTTCGATCATGTCGTACATTTTCCCCGCATGGCTCGTCAGCCCGTTCCAGAAAAGCAGATTCAGCTCCGGATCAGAAAGATGGGCCCGCACCAAGCGCACCAGATCTTTCTTGTCTTCGGAGTCAAGTTGCGAACGCTTCACGTAGCGGATGATGTGATATAGGAACCGAAAATAATTGCCGAGGGCCGCGCTGACTTCGCCTTGATAGAAGCCGCGATAGAACTTTTCGATGTCATTGCGGGTCAGCGCGGGGCGTTGGGTCTTCTTTCCGCCTTGCTCGTCGTTGAATAAAACAGAAGAGAGCCGGATATTCAGCAGGTTGAACGCCTGCCTTCCATCGGCCTCGCTAAGCTGGGTATTGTGAACGATATTTTGCCAAGCCCCCATCAGTTGAAACGCTTCTCCGCGCACTTGATCGCGAGCCTCTTCGAGGCGCTGGCCTTCCGTCTCGCTCCATTGAAACAGCAGGGTGGCAATCACGCCGACAAACGCGACGAGGGTGAAGATCGCCGTAAGCACTTCGAACTGCTCGCCAACGCCGATCACCGGCGCAGGATTGGTGGTTGCTCTCGCCGGAATGAGTCGCGGAAAGAGCGCCGTCCAGTAATACGCCACCGCGATAGAGCCGACGATGCCGAACAGCAACGTCGATCCCACGACAATCCATGTCCTGGGTTTTCGCCGCCGCCTCTTCATGCTGCAAAATCTATCAAAGCCAGTGATGTACACAAAGTTTGTGCGGACATTTTTGCGCGGTGAATTGAAAACGGCAATTTTTGCCCGATATTTCTGAAGAATATCACTGCACGGCAAAAGATTTTAATTGACTTTGATTAAGTGCGTGTGAGAATTATCACTCCAGTAGTGGTTCGGGCAATCTGCCAGGATTCATTTTGGCAGGTAATCCCAAAGCTGGTTCCAACATAAAGCGTTCGTAAATCACAGTGGTCAAGGATTTGACCGGCGTGCGCTTTTTGCGAAAGGAGTCGCATCATGTTTCTCACCATCGGGGCCAAATTCTCTACATTTTTCAACGGAGTTCGCGGCAAAAAAGCCGCGCTGCGCACTTGGAAGCCAAATCCATTTTGTCATGAAATTGAGGCGCTGGAAGAGCGCCGGTTCAAGAGCGTAACGGTGAACGAAGGCTTCACCGGTTTTTATGACATTCAGGGAGATGAATCCGACAACGTGATTTCGGTGTCGGTGTCGCAGACCAATTCAACGTTCACTCTCGACGGCACGACGTACACCGACGTGCAATATATTCAGGTCGAGGGCAACGGCGGCAACGACACGATCAGCGTGACCGCCGACGATAGCTCCGATGATGACGAGATCGGGGCGGCCATTTCAGGCGGGGCGGGGGATGACAATCTGACGCTGAACTTCGGCGGCGGCATCTGGGGCGGCGACGGCAACGACATCATTCACCTCACCAATTCATTTTACGGCACCGCGCACGGCGAAGGAGGGGATGATCAGATTTATATCGCCGGCACATCCGTCAGCGCGGATATCGACGGCGGCGATGGAAATGATGTGATCGATGCCACCGCAAGCCTGGCGCCCGTCAACGCATACGGGGGCAGCGGCAATGACACGATCATCGGCTCGAATTTCAGCGATCAACTTTACGGAGATGGTGGCACCAACGTGCTGGTGGGCGGCACGGGGAACGACATGCTTTATGCACAGGGCGATTCGCACGACACAATCGACGGCAGCGACGGCAATGGCGACGTTCTTTATGCCAGCGGATCAGAGGACAGCGTTAGTAATGTCGAATATTACGGCTGAATAAAACTCGCGGGGCTTGAGAAAGGAGAGCCGTGGTGATGAAGAATGGCACACCCGCTCGCCGAAATGGGTTCACGTTGACGGAATTGATGGTTGTGGTTGGATTGATCGCAGTGATGATCTCCCTGCTCTTCCCGGCACTGGGGAAAGCCAGGTCAGCGGCCAACTCAACGGCTTGCCTGTCGAATCTGCGTCAGATGGGAACCGCCTGGACGATGTATGTGACCGAGAACCGCGGCAGGCTGCCGGATTTTATCTGGAACACGCCCACCAATCCGGATCTTTCCTGGCAGGGATATTGGCTGGGCATCCTCGATAACTATCACGTCAAAGATGACGCCTTGCTCTGCCCGGCGGCGCGCGAGGCGATGCCAAATAAACAGCCCAACAAGGGATTCGGCACCAACAATTACGCCTGGAACGGTAACTTTCAAGCGGCCGGGTGTGGCGCGAAACTCAATGCTGCCACCTATCGCATCGGAAGTTACGGATACAACCGATATCTCACCGCCGGCGGCGGATTTGGTTCGGACGGCAAGGCGAATCGCATCAACGCGGTACGCCAAATCTGCGAAGTGCCGGTGTTTCTCGACGCGGTCTTCTCTGATTTTGCGCCTATCAATGGAACTCCCGCCGCGCCGGCTCTGGTGCCGCCAAATCTTCAATGGGATGTGAGCAACCCTACGACGGTGCCGGATCAATTTCGATTTCTGATTGCCCGGCACGGCCGGGGTGTCAATGTCTTCATGGCCGACGGCAGCGCTCGCTGGGTGGCGCTGGAAGATACGTATCTGTTCAGATGGAAAACCTCGTGGGCCAAATATCGGCTCATGTTGCCGGCGTATTGAAGTCAAGCAGCGCGATCCATCGGTCGTGGTCAGTGGGTTTCGATTCGGGGCAATTGCAATGTCATTCTTGTACTGGCTCAGCATCGTGGGAGATCCAACAGGCATGTCGCACGATGTGCGCTGGTCCTGGGGAACTGTCGCGCTGAGTTTGTTGCTGGCGATCGGTTACGGCGTCATCGCGTTCAACTGGTATTTCCAATCAAAACTGTCGCGTGAGAGCGAATCGCGCGCGGCGTTGTCACGGCTGCGCTGGCTCTGCGTCTGGTGTGCGATCTGCGGCGCAATTTTCTACGCATCCGATCCATCGTGGGTCGTGTGGCGATTGTATGACCTGATTTTGCTTGTCCTGGTTTGCAGAACATGGTGGTCCATCATTCGAATGCGCGGCCTGAGCCTGGTGGACGAGCGCCTGGCGCAAGTGGAAGAACTCGAAAAATCGGCGGTACGCTACAGAGAGATCGCCGAACTGCTTCCGCATGTGGTCTGGACGGCGACCGCGGATGGGCAGGTCGATTTCTTAAACCAAAGCTGGCGTCAATACATCGGAGATAAACGCACCTGGCTCGAAGCACTGCACCCGGATGATCAACAGCAGGTTATGACGGCCTGGCAGCAAATGACCGCCGCCCGCAAGCCATTTGAGATCGAAGCCCGGCTCGGCAACGGCAGGGTGTTCCGCAGCTTCGTCGTGCGGGCGATGCCCATCGTCAAGGGAGATGCAGTCAAATGGCTGGGCGCCTGCGCAGACATCGAAGACCAGAAACAACTGGCCGCCGAAAAAGAAATGCAGGTGAAGCAGAAGAGTTTTTTCCTGAACGCACTCAGCCACGATCTTCGCGCGCCGTTGCATTGCATTTTGCTCAACGCCCATCTGCTGAAGCTGTCTGTGCGCGATCAAACGGATGTCGAAAGCGTCGAGATGATCCGCGAAAATGCCGTCGCTGCGGGCGATCTGGTCACCAAGCTCCTGGATTTCGCGAAGGTCGGCGCGCAGGATCGAAATCATATTGAAGAGGTTGCGATCGCCGAGACGCTGGAGCATGTCGAGCGACGGTTTTTGCCGGTCGCCGAGCAAAAGGGGCTGTATCTCAAGCTGGCGGAAAAAACCGATGCAACGCTGCGCACGGATCGACAGAAGCTCGAGCGGCTGATCAGCAATCTGGTGGACAATGCCATCAAATACACGCAGCGCGGCGGCGTGACCGTCGGGCTGGTGGGATCGGGAAGCGATCTTTCCATTCGCGTTTCAGACACCGGCATCGGTATCCCAAATGCAAACGTTCCGTACTTGTTTGATGAATTTTACCAGGTGAACAATTATGAGCGGGACAGGAACAAAGGATTCGGAATGGGTCTTGCCATCTGCAAGTCGCTGGCCCGGCACATCGGTGCCGACGTGCGACTCGCCAGCACTGGGCCTGAAGGGAGCTGTTTTGAAATCGTCATTGAAGGGATGTGTGTTGATCGTGGAGGACGACCTGGCGGCGAGACGGGCGATCACGCGCCTGCTCGGGAAGCAAGGTTTTGTGGTACTTGAGGCCGGAACCGTCGCCGAAGCCCTTTGCGGCCTGGGTCGCGATCCAGAATGGATCCTCCTCGACCTGATGCTGCCCGATGGATCAGGGATCGATGTCTTGCGCCAAGTACAAACCGACAAACGGTCCTGCCGCGTGTGCGTCGTCACCGGCTGCGGGTTTGACGTTCTGCATGAGGCGACAAGCTTGGGCGTGGAGCATACGTTCATCAAGCCGCTGGATGTGGAGCGATTGATGGCGGTGCTGAATCAGTAACGCGTTCCATTCATTTCCAGTGGGCTGAATTTCTC
>DATAPK010000359.1:0-4820 GCA_036265245.1 Tepidisphaeraceae bacterium
CTGGTCGATTTCAATCCGCCTGAAAGTGATGGGCTTTTCAATGTCTACATTTTCGAGCATCGCGAAGAATATCTCGATTACACGCATCATCTTTTTCCCAACACCGGCGGCGTCTTTATCTCCGGCAGAGCGCTCGCCGCATTCTTGGAAGGCCAAGGCCCCGATCAGCTTCGCCGAACGCTCCAACACGAAGCGTTTCATCAATTCGCCTACAGCGCCATCGGCCGAAACCTCCCCGTTTGGCTCAATGAAGGTTTGGCCCAGGTTTTCGAGGAAGGCATTTACGACGGCCACAGCTTTCGGATCGGCCAGGTGCCGCCCCGGCGCGTCCGGCAGCTTCAGTATGATGTCGATCACAACCAGATCGTCGATTTTCGCGACCTCATGTCGATGAGCGAAACCGAATGGCACAAGAATATGGCCGACAAGGAGCGCGGCACCACCCAATACAATCAGTCGTGGGCGATGGTGCAATATCTGATCTTCGCTGAAGACGCTCCGGGCAAGCCGCGCTTTCGTTCCCGGCTGATCGATATGCTCAAGCTCGTCCACGCCGGCAAAAACGGACACGATTCATTTGTCGAAGCCTTCTCCGACAACATCGACGGCTTTCAACAGATGTTCATCAACTACGCCCGCCAGATCCATTCCACACCCGCCGCGATGTACATCGAGCATCAGGATATTCTCGCCGACATGATGATCAACCTCAAAGCGCGAGGAAAGATGTTCAAGGAGATGGCCAACCTACGGCACGAAATCGAGCGCGGCCGATATCAGGTGGATTACACGCTTGGGCCGCTCAAGTGGACCAGCGGCTCAGATCCCAGCGTTTATTTTCAGGATTTGGACGGCCGGGAGTTCGACAACGATCACCTCTATCTTCAACTCCGAAACGGCGCCCCGCTTCCCGACATCATCTCACGTCCCACCGAGGGCCTTCAGCTTCATACACGATTTACACAGGCTGGCGACAAGATCGTGCACGAAATCATCGTCGAATCGCCGGGCTGATTTTCGCTATCAATCCCCCAGCAGCTTTTCAGATTCAATTACTTTCTTGGCGATCTCCGCCAGACTGATTCGACGCTTCTGGCTTTCCATTTGCAGCCGGCGATGCGCGCTGGGCTCATCCAGATTCAGCCGCTTCATTAAAATACCTTTTGCCCGCTCGACCAGTTTTCTGGCTTCAAGCGTTTGTGTCAGCGACTGATTTTCCTGGATCAGTTGTTCCTGCTCGCGGCAGCGGTTGACCGCAATCTCAACCTGCGCGGCAAGCGCCTCGCGGGCAACGGGCTTGATGAGATATCCAAAAACCCCCACCGCCCCCGCGCGGGCGATCAACTCCGGATCGCTGTATGCGCTGACCATCACGATCGCGCAGCGTCGCTCAGCCAACAATTGCCGCGATAGTTCGATTCCATCATCGCCGTCGAGTTTGATGTCCATCAGCACGACATCAGGCCGATGCTCGCGAAACATCGCAAGCGCCTCGGCTGCATTGGAGGCTTGCCCCACGACCTGATATCCGATGGCTTGGAGATGCGCGTTCATTCCCATGCCGACCAATGTCTGGTCTTCAACTATCATCGCCTTTCGATCGGCGCAGCAGGCAACGGAAGATTGCGAGCTTGCTTCGGCGTTCATACGCCCTTCTCTCGATCCGCTGGAAACTGAATTGTAGCAGTCATTCCACCTTCTGTGCGAGCTTCCAGCGTAAATTCTCCGTGTAATTCACGCCCGACCAAACCACGCACCAAGCTGAGTCCGATTCCGCTTCCCCGGACCGCGGGACGGGATACAACGGCTGTTGCGGCGCCATTTTCGCCATTGCTGATCGCCTCAAAGCCGCTGCCGTCGTCCATCATCTCCACTATCGCCATCCGCCGCTCATTCACGCGACTGCGAATCAAGACCGTTCCGGCTTCGCCGACGCCATGCCGCAACGCATTGGATGCCAATTCGTGAAGCACCATCGCCAGCGTCACCGCGCGATCCGTAAAGAGCTTGACATCATCGCCTTCGAGATCGAATTCAATGCGCACGCCCGGCGGACGGATCGCGAAAATCGAATCCAGGGATTTTTGAATCAGTTCCGGCAAAGTCAGTGAAACGCATCCGCTCAGGAAAAGCTCGTGAATGCGCGACAAGCCATCGACGCGATCGATAATGCGGTCGAGCCATTGCCGCGCATCCTGCGGCAAATCCGCCGGCCAGGTAGAAAGCAGACCCGCGATGCCCGCAAGATTGTTTTTCACGCGATGATTTAACTCGCGGAGCAGCATCGCCTTGGCGTCGGCATCGCGGCGGGTTTGCTCGAGCAGCCGGGCATGCTCGATCGCCGTCGCCGCTCGCGAAGCAAACAACTCGGCAAGCTGAACTCTCTCGACCGGATATTCCGCAGGGTCTGGACGAAACAATGCCAGCACGCCGATTGCCCCGTCGTTGCCGACCAGCGGCAAATACATCGCGCTGCCAACCGGCAATGCGTATGATGAAATGCTCGGGTCGTTCCTCGCGTCGGTGATGATCACGGGCTGGCGGGTATGGAACGCGCGGACGGCATGATCACAACTGGTTAAAGAACCCACCGTCAGCGGCCAGGAAGGATCAAGCCGCGTTACCGATGCCACTCGAAATTCGTCGGGCCGGCTCGTCGGCAATCCGACGATGCAGACCGCCATCTCGAGCGCTCCGGGCGAGAGGTCGGCGATTCGCTGGAGCGACATTTCGAGTGAATCCGCCTCCTGAATCGCGAGATTCACCTGATAGAGCGTCTCGCGTTGCTCGATCATGCGTTGCTGCTCGCGATTGGCCTGATCCATGCGGTGATACAGTTCGGCGTTGCGAATGATGATGGCCGCCTGCGCCGCCCACATTTCCGCCATCCGCATCGATGCCGCGCTGAACCGGCGCGCCCGAGAGTCACAAACCGAAATCGCCCCGATCGGCTTTCCCTTCACCAGCAACGGAATCACCAGGATGCTGCGAATTCCATATCGGTGCATGGGCGAATCTTTATAGGGTGCGCTGGCCGCAGCGGCGTCAGCAACAAAAACGAGTTTGCGAGTTCGCAGGCATTCTTCGTTTGCCGGCACATCGATCAGCCGGTAAACCGCCCCCACCGGCGCGGGGATGCCGGAAAGGTAGGCGAACGTCATGGTCTGCTCGTCGGGATTGTAGAGATTGAGCGAGCAGCCCGGCATGCCGAGCATATCGGCCGCCAGTTGCGTCACGCGCCCGAGAACGGCCTGCGATTGCTCCGGCGAATCGGTGATTGCGGCGGAGATGTCGTTCAGGGCATCGATCGCTGCGGTGTGAACGCGATTGCGATGCCGCTGCTCGATCGCCTGCCACGCGCAGATGCCGGCCACCATCGCCAAAACTTCCATCAACCAGGGCGGCGACCACGATGCCCGCTCAAAATGCAGTCCAAGCAAGGCAAGCAGAAGAAACACGATCACCGGCACGGTGATCCGCATCAGTGGATTGCTCGGAGCAAATGCATTGCGTGAGCCAACACTGCCGGAGAAAGCTGATTGTCCCTCGTCTGAGGATGGTGTGCCGTGTCGCAGAGAAAAGCCCTTCCGACCGGCGACGTTCCGTGTCGCCGAATCGGACATATATTATTGCCAAACTATGGTTTCAAAACAACAAGCTGTCACGAACTGAATTTCTGGTACGCTTCTTATGTAAGGTTACTTTTGGCGATGCGTAAGGAATCAGGCAAGATTTTGGCGGTGGTCGGTGGAACCCTGATGGCGGCGGCCATTGTGGCGTCTGTGGTAATCTATCGAATACAACTAAAGGCGGACAAAAGAGTAACGATAGCGCCAGCCTCGATGCCCACCTCGCATCCAGCCAGCAATCCGGCCACCGCGCCGGTGGCCCCACCTCCGATCGATTTGCTTGGGGTCGTCCGGGAAAACAATCCTCGGTACCCCACCACGCGAGAGCTGGACATGCCGGGCAACTATGACCAGGCAGCCCACATCGTGCTGAACCAGCCGGTTTATCTTTGTCCGCAGGGGCATCTTTGGATCACCGATCCGCATGCTGTTTCCACTCAAAAAGTTTTGGCCAATCTGGGCGAGGGGAATTCGCATATTGTGCCGGATCGGATTGTGTTCGCGCATTGGCAACAGTCGGAGGCGGGGAAGTGGACGGCCAGCGTTGTGCGGCAGAACTCTGGCGGCGGGTTTGATCTTGTGCAAGCGAAGCGCGTGACGCCGTTGCCGGGCAGCCGGAAGTGGCTGTGGGATCGCGCGATGGCGTGGGAGGATAAAATCATCGCGCCGAGCGAGCACGGGGTTTCGATTTTCAGCGTGAACGATCCTGCCAATGAATTGTATCAATCGCTGATCGACGACGCGGAGGCGCGCGGCAAGACGACGTCGCCGCCTGTTGTTTTGTTTGATACGTCGGGGATTCTCACGTGGATGCCCTGGGAATCGGGCCTGACGGGCAGCCATGGCGCGGCGAGATTTGTGGATGGCAAATGGACCCGGCTGGATGCTTCGCAGGGTTGGCCTGACAAAATTCTTCAGCTCATGCCGCTTCTGGACGGCAGCATTCTTGAGCTTGTGCCCGAAGACGATGGGAGCATCAAGCTTCAGATGTCGGGCGTGGCGCGCGACACGGCGAACGTCAACGAGAACGATATCCAGCGGCTGGTGGAGCAGCTTTCTGATCCGGATCAGGTCAATCGCGACGCGGCGTATGAACAACTGACTCGATACGGCCCCGGCGCGCTGCCGATCCTGGAAAAGCTTCAGGACAATCAACCGCCGGCGGCTCAGAGCCGGATCGCGGAACTTCTT
>DATAPK010000360.1:0-13605 GCA_036265245.1 Tepidisphaeraceae bacterium
TTTTCACGGCGGGGCCGTGGGCTTTTGGGATGTCTTTCACGCTCAAAACGTTGCGGCTTTACGTGAGAAAGCTTCGCCATGCTCTAAGCATTCAGCGAGCACACGGTGAGAGAGGTTTTGGGCTTTGCAAAATGCTTCGTCTGGAGATTCGCCGTAAGTGAGGACGCCAGGAAGTTCGGGGACTTCGGCGATCCAGCGACCGTCGGTTTCTTGTTCGACTTCAACTGCGTACATCATTGCATTCTATCGTCCGGATGGTTGTTCGGCGAGGAATTTCGGGGAAGGGAGGCTGGGGGGTGTATCGCGGATGGAACTCACGGCGAGGCAGTGGGCTTTCGGGGAGTGTGAAGGGGTGTCAGATTTCGGCGAGGGCTTGGGAGAGTCTTCGGGCTTCGTGGAGGGCCATGCCGCCTAGTTTGGGGATGTGGTTGCCCATGTGGGGGACGATGGCGTGACCGAGGCCCAATCTTGAAGCTTCACGGAGGCGGGTTTCGAGTTGGGGGACGGAGCGGATTTCGCCGCCGAGGCCGAGCTCGCCGATGGCTAATGCGCCGGGGGGCAATGGGCGATTAGTGTGGGCGGAGGCGATGGCGAGGGCGATGGCGAGATCGACGGCGGGCTCGATGATTTTGACGCCGCCGGCGATGTTGACGAATACGTCGTCGGCGGCGAGGCGGAGCTCGGCGCGTTTTTCTAATACGGCGATGATCATGCCGACGCGATCGGAACTGACGCCACTGACTTTTCGGCGAGCGGCGCCGATGACGCTGGAGGCGGTGAGTGCCTGGACTTCGACGAGGAGAACGCGCGAGCCTTGCATGGCGGCGGTGATGACGCTGCCGCTGGGTTGCCCGCCGGGGCCATATTGTTCGAGGAAGAGATTGCCGGGGTCGGTGACTTCGCGGAGTCCTTCGCCGGTCATTTCAAACAGGCCGACCTCATGGGTGCTGCCGAAACGATTTTTGACGCAGCGAACGATGCGGTGCGAGTGAAAGCGATCGCCTTCAAAGTAGACGACGGTGTCGACGATGTGCTCGATGATCTTTGGGCCGGCGAGGGTGCCGGCTTTGGTGACGTGGCCGACGAAGATGACGGCGATGCCGGAGGATTTGGCGAGATAGACCAAATCCATGCAGCAATCGCGCAATTGCGTGACCGATCCGGGGGCGGCGGGGATGTCGGGCTTGTAGATCATCTGGATCGAATCGATCACCACGACGGCGGGCGAGGTCTTGTGGATTTGATTGAGGATTCGCTCGACGTTGGTTTCGGCGAGGACGAGGAGGTTGGGGGATTCGATGCCGAGGCGGGAGGCGCGGAGCTTGGTTTGGCGGGCGGATTCTTCGGAGGTGATGTAGAGGATGGGGTTCGGGGTTTTGGGTTCAGGGTTCAGGGGAGAAGATTTTTTTTTCTGCGCATTTGAATTTGCTGAACCCTGAACCTCGACCTCTGAACCCTGAATCGCCAGATTATTTGCGACTTGCAAGAGCAGCGTGGATTTTCCGATGCCGGGTTCGCCGCCGACGAGGATGGCGCTGCCGGGGACGATTCCGCCGCCGAGGACGCGATCGAATTCGGAGATGCCGGTGGGGGTGCGCGGGGCGTCTTCGGTGTCGATTTCGGTGAGGGGCAAAGGGGTGGCGCCGTGGGATAAATCCCCCGTTGCGGACCCCGGCCCTGAAGGGCCGGGCTTTCGGTGCTGGTCTTCGGTGGGGGCTTTGTATTCTTCGAGGCTGTCCCAAGTGCCGCAGTCGGGACATTTGCCGAGCCATTTGGGATGGACGGAGCCGCAGGAGTTGCAGAGGAACTGGATGCGGGTTTTGGCCATTAGATTGTTGATTGTGGATTGTTGAATGTGGAATGTCGAGGGGGAGAGAGAGGTAGAATCAACATTCAACATTCAACATTCAACATTCAACATTCAACATTCAAACAAAAAACCGGCACGACCCAGGGTGGATCGTGCCGGCGGGAAAGAGGCGCTTCAGTCGCGGTTGCGTTTACACATTGGCGCTCTGGACATAGCCGAGGGCGACATAGGCCTGTGCGGCGGTCAGGGTGACGTAGCCGTCGTTGGTGCCGTCGGTGCTGGTGTTGCCATCGACGCCCCAGGGGTTGCGGACGACGACGCTGTAGGTTCCATCGCCGTTGTCGACGACATGGTCAACCGTATACGCGTGGCTGGTGATCATGTTGGCGCCACCGGTTGTGTAGCAGGCAGCGGTCACGCTCTTGCCGGCATCAAGGAGGTTCTTGATGTCCAGGACATAGGCGGCGGCGTTGGCGGCGCTGTTCGGAGCAATGCTGCTGGCGCTGGCCCCGAAGTCGCTGTACACTTCGCTCATCATGCCGGAGGCGATGGCGTCATAGGTGCACTTGGTAGTGCGGAAGTAGGTGAAGGCCTTCTCGATGAGCGGGGCCCACATCGCGCCGCCCTGACCGAAGTTGTCGTAGGCGAGCGTGGTGGCGCTCCAGCTGTAGGTCGCGAGATCCGCATCGACACGGACATAGCTGGCGACGTTGTTCTTGAAGAAGCGAACCGCGTAGGTTCCATCGCCGAGGTTCACGATGCTCTGCTGGATACGCATCGGGTCGATCTTGGCGATAGAAGCCAGGGTCGCCAGGAAGTAGCAGTCGCCGGTCTGACCCTGGGCGATATCGTTGATGCTCGGGCCATTGTCCTCGAAGATCGGGTGGTCAGAGAAATTGTGATACTTGAAGGTCTTGCCGATCGTGGGATCAGCAATCTTGGGGGCGGTCAGTTCCTTGGTGACGCCTTTTGCGAAGCTGGCGACCTGGTGGACCGCGCCTTCGGTGATTTCGGTGGAATCCGCATCAAGCACTTTTTCAGTGACATTGCTGTCAACCCAGAAGGTGTCGTTGCCGTTGCCGCCGGTGACGCTGTCGGCGGTTCCGCCGCCGATGGCGATGAGGGTGTCGTCGCCGTCGTTGCCGTTGAGGTTATCGTTGCCGGCGTTGCTGTAGAGAGAGTCGTTTCCGTCACCGCCGTTGACGACGTCGTTGCCGGCGCCGTCCCAGATCTGGTCGTTGCCGCCGAGGCCGTTGATTGTGTCGTTGCCGGCTTCACCGTTGATGTAGTCGTCGCCGGCAGAACCGTTGATGGAGTCATTGCCCTGGCCGGCGCAGAGTTTTTCGAAGTCAGAGGCGATGGTGTCGGATTCGCCGGTCATGGTTGCGGTGCCGACGGTGAGGTCGATGGTGACGCCCTGCTTGGCGGTGTGGTCGGTGAAGTTAAGGATGTCGGTGCCCGCGCCGCCGCTCAGGGTGTTGTTGCCGAGGCCGCCCTGGATGACGTCGTTGCCGTCATTGCCAGAGAGGGAATCGTTGCCCGCGCCGCCGATCAGGAGATCAGCGCCGGCGCCGCCGACGAGCGTGTCGTCGCCGATGTCGCCGTTGAGGGTGTCGGCATTGGCGCCGGAGGTAAGAGAGTCGTTACCCGCGCCGCCATTCATGGACGTGGAATTGGTGTCGTTGCTAACGATGGTGTCGTTGCCGGCGCCGCCGAGCAAAGTGGCGGGGCAGGTAACGGATGAATCGATGGTGATGGAGTCGTCGCCGTTGCCGCCGTTGACGGAGAGCTTGGTGACTTTCAGAGTCTTGGTGACGGTCCAGGCGGTGCCGTTGGCGATGGTCCAAGAATTGCCGACATGGCTGATGTTGATATGGTCGGCGCTGGTTGTGCCGGTGACGGTGAGCAGCCCGCCTGCGAATTTCACGCCCAGGCCGACAGCCGTCATCATGGTGCGGCTTTCGAGGTTCTGGAGCTCAAAAGAGCTGGCGGCGACAAGCTTCTTGGTGGTGTTTCGATTGCAACGCATATCTCTCTCCCGAAAAGGTTCCTGATTCCTGACGAGAGAGATATCCAATTGGAATCCAGAGGAGGCAAATCGGTCTATTAGAATTCAGCGTGGGAGGCCATAAATCGGTTTTGTGCCTATAAAATGGGGTATTTCGGCACGTCGACACCGGCGAACGTCCAAAGATGCTGGCGGGTTCATTGAACTAGATATCGGACGTTTGCAGGCGCGTCCTAGAAAGTCTTGTTTGTCGGAAGGGTGTTCATACGCTGTGGCCACATCTATAGATGTATGACGGATTGACGGCGGGATGGGCGAGCATCGCCGCGATTATTGAAGAGCGAAATCTGAGCAAAGCCGAAATCCTTCTCCTGCAATTCATCGAGAAAGCCCAGCGCGAAGATCACTGGAGAAAGCAAAAGCCATCTGGGCCCTGATGGCCGAAGCCGCATGGTCGGCCATGCAGGTGGCATCCAAGCTGGGAATTCCAATGCAACAGTCACACGCCTGCTGGCACTGTTGTCGCTTCCCCCGCAATCCAGCAACAAGTCGAGCGCGGCGAATTACCCCCGCAATATCCATAAGGAGGGTCGCGGTATCGTGGAGATTGATCCCATCCCCGCCGCCAATGTGCAACGGATGTTCCGGCTGAGCTGGGGTGTTTTGAATTTCACCCTCAATGGCGTAAGTTTTTGCTACGAAATGATAAAGCCCTTCGACGCGCTCGCTAAAGGGCTTCTTGTCTCGTCAAATCGGGGCGACAGGATTTGAACCTGCGACTTCCTGGTCCCAAACCAGGCGCTCTAGCCAAGCTGAGCTACGCCCCGTCTCTCTTACCTGTTGTCGATTGTAGCAGGTAAATTGTCAATCCGCACTCATTGTGGGACAGGCCGGGTTATCTACAATGCGGGGCTCGGAATAATTTGGGTTCCGTGACGGAGGCGTGCATGGGAATTTCGAAGGAGATCGTTGAATCATTCGACCGCGGCGTACGCGAGCGGGGGGAACAGAGTTTTCTTGATGGGGCGGTGAGCATCATCCAGGCAAACGAAAACGATATTAAGGCCAAGGTTCAGGGGTCTCGACTTTACACGGTCGATATTGAATTTGGGGAAGATGAAATCGAGTTTTATTGCACCTGCCCGTATGCCGCCGAGTGGGGGGGGCCTTGCAAGCATGCGTGGGCGACGCTGTTGGCCGCGGATGACCGGGGCCTTCTTCCGGTCGCGGATGAGGACACAGAATCAGACGATCAGCGGGCGGTCTCGCGGGCGAAAACGCTGCATCGGCAGGCCGACGCCCGCCAGCAGTCCGTGCCGGTGTGGAAGGCAACCTTGAACAAGCTTCGCCGGGCCGCGGCGAACCCGGGCCACCTGATGGTGCAGCCGGACGCCAGGCCTTTTCCATCGGACCGGCGAATTGTTTATCTCATCGATCTGGTTTCCACGCGCGAGCAGCGCCGCGGGATCGTCGTCGAAGTAATGACCCAGAAACGCCTTCCCAGCGGCGCATGGGATCGACCCAAAAAAAGCACGCTTGCTGAATCACAATGGTTGAATGCCCCGGATGAAAGCGATCGCATGATCGCGCTGCTGATGATGGGCACGCGCGATCCGATGTACGCTTCCAGCGGCAACGCGTTGTTCACGATCCGTTCAAATCGCTTTGAATCGATTCTTCGGCGAATCTGCGAAACGGGACGCTGCGGCGTGCAATATGCACCCAGGCAGGAAGGCTTTGAACCACTTCAATGGGACACTGGTGGGCCTTGGCAATTCTGCATCGAGCTGTCGCGCAGTGTGGGCGAGAAATTTGTCATCGTCAGCGGCGTTTTGCGCCGAGGCGAGCAGCGCATGGCTCTGGATCAATCATCACTTATTCTGGCCGACGGGTTGATGATCACCAATGCGCACGCCGCGGTCGTCGAGCATTTTGGCGCGTGGCCGTTTTTGCAGGCGCTGCAGGAAAATCAGCAGATCAAGGTGCCCATCGAGCAGGCCGACGACTTGCTCCGCGAATTGGGGGCGATGCCCTATCTTCCAAAGATACAAATTGCCGCGGAGCTTGGGTTTGAGGTGATCGAACCTCAGCCGCTGCGGCGTTTGCGACTGGCTCGCTTGCGCGGGGCTGAATTTGCTTCTTCAAAGTTAGAGGCGCGAATTTCATTCGAGTATGACGGACTGGCGTTTTCAGAAGAAGAGCCCAGCGACGCCAAGCTGGATGCCGAGCGGCGCCGGTTGATTCGGCGTAATCATGCCGCCGAGGCAAAAGCGTTTGGCAAGCTCAACGCGCTCGGTTTCCGGCAGGAATGGACGACGAGCGGCATGCTGTGGGTGTTGCACGAATCGCTGCTTCATCGCGCCGTGATGGAACTGACGACGGCGGGGTGGATCGTCGAAGCGGAAGGATCGATCTACCGCAGGCCCGGCAATGCGAAGATCGAGATTCGCAGTTCAGGCATCGATTGGTTTGAGTTGGACGGCGGCGTGGACTTTGAAGGAAAGCTTGTGTCGCTTCCCACGCTGCTTGCGGCGATGGAACGTGGCGAGCAGACCGTTCGCCTGGATGACGGATCACTTGGCATGTTGCCAAAAGAGTGGCTGAGCAAATACGCAGCGCTGGCCGGCATGGGCGAAGCGTCGGGCGACGTGCTGCGTTTTGGAAAATCGCAGGTAGGGCTGCTGGATGCTTTGCTGGTGGCCATGCCCGAAGCGCGATGTGATGAAACATTTGAGCGCGTGCGTCAGGAGATGCGCGGTTTCAATCAGATCGCTCCGGCCGATGCGCCTGAAGGTTTCGGCGGAACGTTGCGAGAATATCAGCGCGAGGGCCTTGGCTGGCTGACGTTTCTTCAGCGATTCGGTTTTGGCGGATGCCTTGCCGACGACATGGGCCTTGGAAAAACCGTGCAGGTGTTGGCGTTATTGGAAATGCGTCGCCGAGCAAAGGCAGGGCCGACTCTTGTGGTTGTGCCGCGATCGCTGGTCTTCAATTGGAAGGCCGAAGCAGAGCGTTTCACGCCGCAGATGCGCGTGCTCGATCACACCGGCATCACGCGCACCCGCGCTGCCGATCATTTTTCGCAGTTTGACCTGATCCTCACCACCTACGGCACGTTGCGGCGCGACGCGGCGTATCTCAAAGACATGGTTTTTGATTATGTCATCCTCGACGAAGCCCAGAACATCAAAAACGCCGGCACTGAAGCGGCCAAAGCGACTCGACTTCTTCGCGGCAAGCATCGCCTGGTGATGACCGGCACGCCGATCGAAAATCGCCTGGGCGATTTGTGGAGCCTGTTTGAATTTCTCAATCCCGGGATGCTCGGCGCGGTCTCTGTCTTTCGACGCCTCGTCGGAAACGAAGCCAGCGCGGATGGGCGGCAGGTTCTCGCTCGCGCGTTGCGCCCCTTCATCCTTCGCCGCACCAAGCAGCAGGTGGCCAAGGATCTTCCTGAAAAACTGGAACAAACCATCTTCTGCGAGCTCGATACGCAACAACGAAAACTTTACGACGAATTGCGAGAACATTACCGCCAGAAGTTGCTTGCCAGCGTTGATACGGTTGGCATGAACAAGTCGAAGATGCAGGTGTTGGAAGCGCTCCTTCGGCTACGGCAGGCCGCGTGCCATCCGGGATTGATCGACAAAGCCCGCTCGGATGAAAGCAGCGCCAAGCTCGATGCGCTTACTGAGCAATTGAATGAAGTGTTGGACGAGGGACACAAGGCGTTGGTTTTCTCGCAATTCACCAGCTTCCTCTCTCTGCTTCGCCAGCGGTTGGATAAAGAAAATACGATTTATGAATATCTCGACGGCAAAACCCGCGATCGCCAGGCGAAGGTGGAGCGATTTCAAACTGATGATGCGTGCAAGCTTTTTCTGATCAGCCTTAAAGCAGGCGGGGTGGGTTTGAACCTTACCGCGGCCGACTATGTGTTTCTGCTCGATCCCTGGTGGAACCCCGCGGTGGAATCGCAGGCCATCGATCGCACGCATCGCATCGGCCAAACGCGCCGCGTGTTTGCGTATCGTCTCATCGCGCAAGATACGGTTGAGGAAAAAGTGCTGAAGCTCCAGCAAACCAAGCGGGATCTAGCGGATGCGATCATCACCGCGGACAACAGCGTGATCTCGAAACTAAAGCGAGAGGATCTGGAATTGCTGCTTTCGTAAGTTTCCTTTCCGTCACGACTCTTATGGGCGGAATAAACGGATGGTTGACAACTGTAGCCGCGACGCCTGCGTCGCCGTTTTAGAGGGAAATCAGAAGAGGCGACGCAGGCGTCGCGGCTACAGTTGGGGAGGTCGTTTAACTTTGAAGTTGACACTTATTGGGCAGATGCTACACTTTTGACACATGAGTCAGTTCGCCACGGGTTTTGGATTTTGGTTTAGCGGATACTTTTATCCGCTAGGCAAAACCGCGTTCTGAGCTGATTCACTAGATGAAACTTTAAGGCCTCAGGACGCGGTTCCTGGGGCTTTTTTATTTGGCACGCGGAGATGACCATGGGCATTTCATTCATATACCGTCGCTGGCGACTGGAGGATCGATGATCGTCGTTATGAAACCGGGCTCGACCCCTCAACAACTCGAGCATGTTCAAAAATTGGTGAAAGAAATGGGACTCAAAGATCATGTGATCGTCGGAACCGAGCGAACGGTTGTCGCCTGCGTCGGCAGCGATCGGTTTAAGGATCGATCGGTGCTGGAAACCGTGGACGGCGTGGAAAAAGTCGTGCCGATCCTCGCGCCATACAAGATGGCGTCGCGAGAAGTGAAGAAAGAACGATCGATCGTGCCGCTCATCGGCAAGGCGACGATTGGCGGCAAAAAGGTTGGCGTGATTGCCGGTCCTTGCAGTGTGGAGAGTAAAACACAACTGCTCGAAATCGCTCACGCGGTGAAGGAAGCCGGCGCGATCGGATTGCGTGGCGGAGCGTTCAAGCCGCGAACCAATCCGTATTCGTTTCAAGGATTGGCTGAAGAGGGTTTGAAACTTCTGGCGCTCGCCCGCGAGCAAACCGGCCTGGCAGTCGTCACTGAAGTGATGTCGATCGATCAGGTGAAACTCGTCGCGGATTATGCGGATGTTTTGCAAATCGGCGCGCGGAACATGCAGAATTTCAATTTGCTGAATGCGGTAGGGGAGACGCGCAAGTCGGTGCTGCTCAAGCGCGGCATGAGTGCCACGCTCGAAGAATTTCTCCTCGCCGCCGAATACATCATGTCGCGCGGCAACACGCAGGTGATGCTTTGCGAGCGAGGCATTCGCACTTTTGAAGATTACGTCCGCAACACCTTGGCGCTGGCGGCGGTTCCTGAACTCCAGCGGGTTTCGCATCTGCCAGTGGTGATTGATCCCAGCCAGGGCACAGGCAAGAGCCATCTCGTCGAGCCGATGTGCCGCGCCGCGGTGGCGGCCGGTGCGGATGGTTTGATTATCGAAGTGCATAATGATCCCGAGCATGCGCTGACGGACGGTGCGCAATCGATTACGCCGGCGGTGTTCAAGGAAATGATGACGAACATCAAGCGCATCGCGGCGGCGGTGGATCGAGAGGCGTAAATCACCGATCGGAGCTAACGATCCGGAAGTCGATGTAGTAATTGCGGAAGCCGGGGTCGTTTCGGCCGCGGAAGGCGCAGCGGGAATGTTTAGGGCCGTAGACGAACGCGCCGCCGCGAAGGTTGTGTTGTTGGCCGGTGGATGGTGCGGGATCAGTGGCTGCGTCGGTTGGATAGTCCGTAAAATAATCGCTGCACCACTGCAACGTGTTACCGAGCATGTCGTACAGGCCCCATTGGTTTGGCTTGAATGATGCGGCGGGTGATGTGTAAACAAATCCATCCGTCCAGTTGAACGGCGGAAAGAGCGTGAACCTTTCTTTTGCGGATTGATCGAGACAATTCGCGAAACCCGCGCCAGCATCGGGATCGTTGCCCCAGAAATAGGCGGATTGCGAACCGGCGCGGCAGGCGTATTCCCATTCGGCTTCGGTGGGCAGGCGATACGTTTTCCGTTCCTTCTCACTGAGCCAGCGGCAGAACGCGACCGCGTCATGCCAACTGACATCAACCACAGGATGATTCGGCGTCTGTGGAATTCCGGGATTTCGCCAGGAAGCGCCGGCGAGTTTGTCCCAGCGATTGGCGGCGGCGTTCCAAACGCCATAGGCCCAGCCTTCTTTTTCCGCAGTTGTTTTGTAATGAGTATCGGCGATGAAGGCTGCGAACTGCGCCACGGTTATGTCGCTGACGCTCATCAGAAAGGGGTGTGCGATGTGCACGCGGTGAAGAGCTTCGTTATCGAAGCGCAACGGCTCTGTGGGTGGACTTCCCATGGAGAAGTCACCGGCGGGGATGTGAGCGAAGGTCAGGTTCAACCGGCTGATCCAGTTTGACTTGGGTGGCACATCGCGTGAGTTGTGCATCGCACATCCGGTTGAAAGGATGCAGAGTAGAATTGGAATTGCGCGCACGGCGGATTATCTCATGGTGATTCTGCATTACAAAGCCGCGACCAGTGGTCGCGGCTTCCGCCACCACTGGTGGCGGCTTTATACGATCGGATATCCTGCTCTGCCCCCCGAAGTGCGTTGCCTGGGATTGTCCGCTATACTTCATTACCAACCCTGCGTGATGGAGAAACGATGGCAAAGAGGCTTTCCATAATTGCGTTATTCCTGCTGCTGATGACTTCAATCGGCTACGCCGCCGACCCTCTTTCCGATGGTTTCCGCAATCCGCCCGATTCTGCCAAGCCGCAAACCTGGTGGCATTGGATGAACGGCAACGTTACCAAGGAAGGCATCACCGCCGATCTGGAATCGATGAATCGCGTGGGGGTGGGCGGGGCGGAGATTTTCGTCGCTGCCGAGGGCATTCCTGCGGGGCCGGTGAAATTTAACAGTCCTGAGTTTCTCGACATGATGAAGCACGCCGCCAGCGAGGCGGATCGATTGGGGCTGGAGCTTTGCTTTCACAACTGCGCCGGCTGGAGCAGCAGCGGCGGGCCGTGGAACACGCCCGAGCATGCGATGCAGTTTCTTGAAAGTAGCGAAACGCATGTGAAAGGGCCGGCGAAGTATTCCGAGATTCTCCCCCAGCCACCGACACGGTTGAACTTTTATCGCGATGTGGTCGTGCTCGCGTATCGGAGGGCGGATCAACCGGCGGGCTCATTGCCTGCCACTGCACCGAAGGTTCTCACCAGCGCCGACGGGATTGATGGCTCGAAGGTAGTCGATGGTGATGCGAATTCTGAAGTAATGCTTCCACGCCCATCGTCTGAAAAGCCGCAGTTTGTCGAACTTATTCTCGATCAACCATTGGCGGCCCGCTCTATCGTCATCACGCCCGGCAAAGGGATTTTGAGCTGCGGCGGCGAGGTGCAGTCTTCCGATGACGGTGTTTCATTTCACGCGCTGCATTCATTTGATATCGCAAAGGGATCAACGCATCCTGTGGCGGTTTCCCTGGGTGAAAAACCCGCCGTCGCGAAATTCTTCCGCGTTCTTTTCTCGCGCGCCAGCGCCAATGTGCGAGTGATCCCCCTGGCCGAGGTTCAGCTTTCGACGCGCGCCCAAGTTGAAAACGCCCAGCTCAAGGCCGGCTATCTGAGCAGCGCCGTTCAAACGCAAACCAGCAACACATCAACTGACGGCGCGGTCCGCCATGAGGATATGGTCGATCTCACCGACAAGCTTGGCCCGGATGGAAAGCTGACGTGGGATGTTCCCGAAGGAGACTGGACGATTCAGCGCATCGGCTATTCCCCGACCGGCCGCGAAAATCATCCCGCGCCGCCTGAAGGAACGGGGCCGGAATGCGACAAATTTAGCACCGAAGCGCTCGATGCGCACTGGGCCGGCTATCCGCAAAAGGTGTTGGATGCACTGGGGCCTCTGGCGGGAAAGACCCTCAATGATTGCCTGATCGACAGCTACGAAGTCGGCGGCCAGAACTGGACGCCGAAGATGCGCGAAGAATTCCAAAAGCGCCGCGGGTACGATCCCACGCGATATCTTCCTGCGATGAGCGGTGTTCTCGTTGATAGCCCTGAAATTTCAGAGAGATTCCTCTGGGATATTCGCCGAACCATCGCCGATCTTTTTGCCGACAATTATTACGGCCACTTCGCTGATCTCTGCCATGCCCACGGACTGAAGGCGTCCATCGAACCGTACAGCGGCCCTTATGAATCTCTCCTCTGCGGCAAACCCGCCGACATCGTGATGGGCGAATTCTGGTCGGGCAGCCATGGCGATCCGTCGATCAAACTCGCCTCTTCGGTCGCTCATATTTATGGGAAGCAGTTGGTCGGGGCTGAGTCGTTTACCGCGCGCCCGCCCACCAATGGCCGCTGGCAGGAAGATCCTTATTCGCTGAAAGCGCTCGGCGATCGCATGTTCTGCGACGGCATCAATCGCCTGATCTTTCACCGCTTTGCCCATCAACCCTGGCTCGATCGTTACCCCGGCATGACGATGGGGCAGTGGGGCTTTCACTTCGACCGCACCAATACCTGGTTCGAGCAAAGCACGGCCTGGATCAAATACCTCGCCCGCTGCCAATATCTGCTTCAGCAGGGGCGATTCGTTGCGGATGTGGCGTATCTGGACGGCGAAAGCGCGCCGATTGAAACGCAAATTGGCAAGCCGCCCATGCCGGCCGGATTTGATTACGACGACATCAACGCCGATGTGCTGATGAGCGCATCCGCGAAAGATGGGCGAATCGTTTTGAGCGGTGGCATGAGCTACGCGGCGCTCGTCTTGCCGCCGAATTCGGATTTGATGAGGCCACCCTTGCTGCACAAAATCCGCGATCTTGTGAATGAGGGCGCCACAGTCATCGGCCCCAAGCCGCGTCGCTCGCCAAGCCTGCAGGATTATCCGAAATGCGATCAAGAGGTTGAGGCGCTATCCAACGAAACATGGGGCGATTGTGATGGCAAGAGCATCACCCAACATTCCCTCGGAAAAGGTAAAGTTGTCTCGGGCAAATCGCTGGCCGAATGCTTCGCCGGTAAACTTCAGCCCGATTTTGAATCGCCGAGCGATAGCAGCGAGCAGTTCGTTTACATCCATCGCGCCGTCGATGACACCGACATCTATTTCGTCTCGAACCAGAAAAATGATTTTGTTAAAGCGACCTGCACCTTCCGCGTGACCGGAAAAGTGCCGCAGCTTTGGCACGCCGACACGGGTGTCACCGAGGCCGCGCCGGTTTGGAGTGATTCCGATGGCCGAACCACCGTGCCCCTTCGATTCGATCCCAGCGGATCGGTTTTCGTGATCTTCACCAAAACCGATTCATCGCCGGCGCATCTGACGCAAGTTGCCCCTTCGCCCGATGATCTGATCACATCGTCCGATGGGCAAATTGTCCTTTCCGCCTGGAATACCGGCGCCTATGACTTCCAAACCTCCGCCGGCCAGACAAAGCATGTGGAAGCGACCGAGGCCCCAAAGCAATCTGAAGTCGCCGGCCCGTGGGAACTTCGCTTCCCGCCAAACTGGGGCGCGCCGCCGAGCGTTACGCTCGAAAAGTTGATCTCCTGGCCCACGCACAGCGATCCCGGCGTCAAATATTTCTCCGGCACCGCGACCTATATCAAAACGCTCGACATCACCCCCGAAATGCTCTTGCCGGATCACGCTCTCTATCTCGATCTCGGCAAAGTAAAAAACCTGGCGCAGGTGAAATTGAACGATAAGGATTTGGGCATTCTCTGGAAACCGCCATTTCGTGTTCGCCTCAACGATATTGCAAAAGCCGG